>JALFGP010000004.1 GCA_022777205.1 Rikenellaceae bacterium | reverse complement strand
TGATGGTTCTTGCGGTGGAGCTGCACAGCGAGCATTATTATAAGAAGGAGATTCTGGAGTCGAAGCTGGAAATCTATGCCGACCTGGTCGCGGAGACCATCAACGGCTGCAAGGTGAATATGGCGGACAGCATCATTAAGGTGATGCCTGATGAAGTCCGGGTCAGCATCCTTTTGCCTGAAGGCAAGGTCATATATGACACCAAGGCTGACATAGAGACTCTGGAAAACCATCTGGACCGACCCGAAATACAGTCCGGCCTTGAGGGGAACGACCACGGATGCTTCATCAGAGAATCCGAAACCTCCGGTGACCGCTATATCTACTATGCCAAGAACTACGGAGGGTTCATAGTCCGCACGGCTCTGCCCTTCCGCCTGTCGAGAAGTTTTCTTCTCCGTCCGGATTTCGTGATGCTTATGGCTACGGCCATATTCTTTATGCTGGCGGTCTTGGCCATATTCTTCATTTCCAGGCGTTTCAGCAACGAAGCGGAACAGCATACCAACCGCAGTCTGAGGCAGCAGAAGCATCAGATGACCAACAATATCGCCCACGAGCTGCGCACTCCGGTCACCAGCATCAGGGGGTATCTGGAAACTCTGGTCAGCAATCCGGGCATAGACGATGAGCACAGGAAACTGTTCCTGGACAGAGCCTACAACCAGACTCTGCGCCTGTCGGATTTGATCAGGGACATTTCCCTCATCACCAAGATGGAAGAGGCCCCGCAACTGCTCAAGAAGGAGTATATGGGCCTGCGTTCGGTGGTGGATGAGGTGTTGGAGGAATTCTCGGGCAAACTTTCCTCCCAGGGCATAACCGTCCGGAACAATATCCCGGAAGAACTCTGTCTGAAGGGCAACCGCAGTCTCATCTACGCCCTGTACAGGAATCTTGTGGAGAACAGCATACGTTATGCCGGCTGCGGGGTGACAATGGAGCTCAATGCTTACGGCTCTGCAGACGGGTTCCTACACCTGAGCTTCAGCGATACAGGTGCCGGGGTCCCTCCCGAATTGCTCGACCGCATCTTCGAAAGATTCTACCGCATAGGAGGAGAGTCCTTCCCCGGCTCCGGTCTGGGTCTGTCCATAGTGCGCAATGCGGTCCTTTTCCACGGCGGACACATCAAGGCTTCCACGGTTGAACCCCACGGCCTGCGTTTCGACTTCGACCTCAAGGATGAATAGGCTCTCACCGTATCACGATCATTTGATGAGTGAAGTTCTTGTGTATCTCTGAAAAATTTATTTTCGCCGGCACCGTATAGGGATTGTTGTCATATTTTGCGGAAGGCGGAGCCCCTAGGCATAGATTCGGGTGCTGTGCACCCGGAGTCCCTTCGTCCACGCAAAAAGGCCAGCCGAAGCTGACCTTTTTGTGCGGGCGAAGGGACTCGAACCCATACGCCTCACGGCACCAGATCCTAAGTCTGGCTTGGCTACCAATTACAACACGCCCGCAATCCAATGGGCCGATAGCCCAAGTGAGCCGCAAAGTTAAGAATATTTTTCAGATTTCCAATTATTGTATCCCTTCCGGCTCTGCTTTCCCGTCCTCTTTTACCGACTCAGAGTATTTGTCATCCGCATCCGCTCCATCCGCATCAGCCTGCTCCGCATTCTCCTGTGCATCAGCCTGCGCTGCATCCTCCTCCATCTTCTTCTGCTCCTCTCCGCTCAAAGCCTCCGTCTCCATATCCACAGCCGCAACATATCCCATCTGCTCCTTCTGCCTTCGTATGGCCTCTCCTCCGGACACCTCCACGGCATCGTTAACACCCTTCTCGAAAATGTTGCGGATTGCATTTGACAGGTTTACTTTCTCCTGGTCGATGGTTGCGCTGAATGCCGGAATACTCTTACCGTTCTTGTATTTTGCCTTTCCGATTTTGAACTTCATATTGTCGAAATCAGGGCCGTACAGATCCACTCCGAACTTGAACACTAGAGGCGACTTGAGCACCGAAATGTTGTAGCGGAAAGACATATCCAGATTCTGCACCCCGCTCAGAGCTATTTCGTAGCGGTCTATGTTCAGGTCGAAAGGGAAAACCTCCAGTCTGCTGTCTGCTATCTGCCCCTCCACTGTCATCTTGTCAATCTTCAACTCTTTCTTGTTCTTGAAATGCAGCAACTTGGTTATTTTCCGCAAATCCTTATCCTGGGCCAGACTCAGATTCTTGCCACCGATTCGCATAATTCCCTTCACGGATGGCATAACCACATTCATAGCTGTGTCCAGCCGAGCTGTACCTGCCAATTCGCAGTCCAGAAGCCCGTCGAACGAGCTCAGCATAGGCACAAGTTCCTTAATCTGAGGCACCATCTCGAACACCTCCCCCGCAGTCACGTCCACAAGGCTGAAATTGAATCCCGTTCTGATGTTCTCTTTGTCCGGTGTCGAATAATAGCCCTCGAAGAAAAGGTTACCCATATTTGCCGCGGCCATTGTGTTGTACACCTGCACGCATCTTTCCTTCATCTTCACGTTGCAGGTGAGCCAGTCGATTAGCATATTCGCATATTCAATATCGTAGCCCTCAATGGCCAAGTCCACTTCAACATTCGAAGGGATTACAATCAGCGGACCCTCAGCCTCTGTCGTGTCCTCCACGGCCGTCACAGCCGCTTCATACTCCTCATCGCTCATATCAACCCCTGCCGATGCCTCCAGTTTTTGCCCGGCAGCATAAGCCGAGAGCAATTCGTTGCAATTGAGTTTGTCTGCCACCAGTTTTGCATCCACTTTAAGCCTTCCGCGTCCGAGCAGCGCCCTTCTCATACCCGAAATGCTGCCCGTAAAATCCAATTCGGAACTTCCCGAGTTGAACTTGAAACTCTTAAGGTCTATTCTGTCATTGTTGAAACCTGCCTCCACACCGCTTACGACATTCTCAAGAGGCAGCAGCGCTGTCACAATCTTCACTCTTTCCGCTGCAATCTGCCCGTTGAGATTCCATTGGGTGAAGTATTTGCGCAATTCTCCGCCCAGGCTCAGGTCCAAATCGTGCTTTTCGAAATCCTTTTCCTTCATCCAAGGGGATTGCCGGTCGGAGAGTTTAAGCCTATTCCTGTATGCCACTTTCATAAGAGAATCGCGCGGGATACCAGGATAGAGCTGTGCCAGCGAATCCAGACGCCTCTCCCTCCTCTGCGCCCTCTCCTTAGTCCGCATCTGTGCGCTCAGTCCCACATTCAGATTCCTTGCAAACACCCTCCCTGATGAAGACTTGAGCCTAACGGACCTGTTGTTGCTGGAAACAGACAGTACAGGCACATCAAAATCGCCCCTCAAATGCGTGATACTGAACGCATTGGAAGTAGAGCTCAAAGCTATGGAAGTGGAGTCGCTGTCCCGCAGGGAAAGCTTGCGGGCCGTAAATCTTCCCTTCATAGGCCAGAAAGTGATGGTGTCCAGAGCCTTCATTACCGAAGCATCGTTCTGCATACTCAATTGCATCTTTTTGCCCCGTAAGAGCAGCGATGCACCATATTGAACACTGAGAGTGTCCAGCCCTGCCTGAATGTCCAGCATCCTGGATTTGGCATTCTGATATGAAGCTACAGTATCCCTGCGTGTTTCCAATCCGACTCCAAGACCAGTGGTATATAGAATTATGCTGTCGGAAGGCATCTTGACCGCAAGTGTGTCCGACTTCAGATAACCTGTCAGGTTCGTGTTCGGCAATTTGTACAAATCCAGTTGCGAAAGCCTCGCCCTTCCTTTCAGCCCACCTTCCAGATTGCCCTGAAGTTCCATTCCGGAATTATCCGGCAGCATCAGCCCGATCTTGTCCAAATCAGCCTTAAGGCTTATATCCGGCACAAGGGCGGGGTCGTAGCCCAATAAATCCTCGATTCTTAATTGCCCGCTGAGCGAAACCGTGTTTTTTGCGTTCAGCAGCATGCGCTTCAGGTCCAAATTGATTCTTCCCCGGCTGTCCGTGTGCAATGTGCCGTCCAGAGCAAGTTTGCCGTCCAGCTCTGTTCCATCCACAGAAAAAACTGACTCGGGTATATGGAATTCCCCTGAAACCTTCGGCAGAGCACCGTCCGCATAGATATAACTGCCCACAGCCTGCAACGATGCATCGAAAACCGCGTCCGTCTTCAATTTAAGGGCTTCCGGGGAAATCAACTGTTTCCCGTAATTCTTGAGCAGCAGCTCCGGCTTCAGTCCCTTTACATCAAGTCCCATATTCATATCCAGACTGTCCGGGAGAGACCTCAACTGTCCCTTCAATTCAAAAGGAATCCATGCCAGCGTGCCTTTCAACCCCCGTATGTCAAACGATGGAACAGTATCTTTCAGCACCTGCATCTCTCCTTCAATCTCCACCGGCAAACTGAGGCGTCCCAGCCCGTCGGTCCCGACAAAGGCCTTGGCTATCAATTCCAGTTTCAGCACCATATCCTTGCCTCCCGTGAGCCTGAGCCGGTCAATTCCCGAAAGAAGAGTATCCGGTCCCACCCGTCCTGCCGCAAACAGGCTGTCCACCTTCAGTTCTATGTTCTTTCTCGCCGCAAAATCCTTGTCCAGCCTTCCGGAAAATCCGACCTCCTTCATACGCAGCAATATGCCCGTCTTCTGAGGTGAATTTGTGTAACTTACTGTGGGATAGTCATTCATCACGATCCTTCCGAATTGCAGGCGCGGCAGTTTGAATCCGCTTTCATCCTCAGCTTCCTCCTCTCCGCTCCCGTCTTCCGGAAATATTTCCCAGTTGGACTTGCCGTCGGAATAGGTGTTGGCAAAAATGCGTGGTCCTGTGAGACTTATCTCTCTGATTTTCAATTTCCAGCTAATCAACGCAAAAGGATTGACCCTCAAGGCAAACTTCTCGAAAACTGCCAATGTGTCCTTCTCGCCACGTCCCAAGCTCTGCAATTGAATCTCCGGGTCAATGGCTCCTTCAAACCTCTCGTGGGAATAAGTCACTGAGCAATTTTCCATTTCCAGCTTGATGTCCGGAAAATTGCGGAACATCGACACCCCTATGCTCTCGAAATCCAGATCCGCATCCACTATGTATTCATCTGCAAACTTTTCAACTATCCCCGTGAGTACCGCCGGAGAAAGTGTGACCTGAAGAATCAGCAGCAACGCAATCCAGACCCCTGCTACGACAGCCATAGCCTTAAGTGCGCCTTTCCGGACCCCTGCTTTCTTATCTTTCTGATTTACACTATTTTCCATATTGTGAAAAATCATATTCCGAATAACGGATGCAAAGATAGTTTTTTGCCCCGGCCCCTCCAAATAATTTCTTGCTGGGAAAATGTTTGAAAACAAAAATGTTTTATGTTATATTTGCAAAAATTTGTGGTCACATTTTCTTTCAATCATTATGGACGACGCTTTTGTTTTCGATTCCCACGTTGCGGGAAAACATTTCATAGGCCGGGAACAGGAATGCCGGTCTCTTGCGAATCTTGTCTCGGCCCACGAGAATGTATGTATCTACGATGCTCCCAAAACGGGAAAAACCTCATTGATACGTATGGCTTTGACCTCTCTCGGCACATCCGGGCACGGCTTTCTTGTGCCGGAAATGGATATGACGGGATATCGCAGGACTGACCATTTTCTCGCATCTTTTGTGTCTGCGATTTTGTCCAAGACGGCATCTTCTCCTAATGAATACCGGAGCATAATAGAGGAATTTCTGCCGGATTCTGTGATTTCATTCGATGAACTGGAATATGAAAATACAGGAGAGGGGGTGCTGTGCAGGCCCGTGGTTACATTCGAGGATATTGCCGCTGTGCTCACATTTCCATATATGTATTCCCAATCGCGCAATCTGAACATTTGCTTTGTCATCAACGAATTCCAGAATATACTGGAACTGCCGGAATCGGAAAAGATTCTCAAGACAATGGAGGAAATTTCGTCGAGGCTGCGTACCGAGAGCCGTTTCAGTTACATATTCAGCGGTAGCGGACTCAATGCGATGAAATGGATATTTGCCTACAGGAAATTCTTTTTCCGTGACATCGTCAATCTGCCTTTGGGCACGATTCCGGAGCAGGATGTCATAGCCCATATTGTAGGTGGCTTCCGTCCGTCCGGAAAAGTCATAGAGAAGGAACTTATCCACAGGCCATATCAGATTTTCCGGGGCAATATGTGGTATCTGAATATGATGTCATTTTTCTGTGGGGCCAGGGCTATCGGCTATATCAACGACAGGACCATCACCGATGCCATCGAATCAGTCATCACCATCAACATTCCGAGATTCAGACGGATAGTGGATTCTCTCACAGTATATCAGTTGTCGTTTCTGAAGGCCGTATTGCGCGGGGAAACCCGTTTCAGCACAGCTGAGGTCATCGAGCGGTATTCTCTGAACTCGTCCGCCAACGTGAAAAGGGTGAAGGAGGCTCTGATGAAAAAGGAAATCATCACCTTCAATGACAAGGACGAGGCACAGGTAATTGACCCTCTTTTTGAATTCTGGTTCAAGAGGGATGTATTGAAAGACAATATTTCTTTGGATGGAACCCAAGAAAAGTTTTGATTTCTGAATAAATTTCGTAACTTTGCGCGCTCAAATAGAAAAAGGGGGTGATATACAGATGATTATAGTACCGGTAAAAGAAGGCGAGAACATTGAGAAGGCGCTCAAGAAGTTCAAGAGAAAATTCGAGAAGACAGGCGCAATCCGCGAGCTCCGTGCAAGAAAGGAATTCGTAAAGCCTTCAGTTAAAGCAAGAAAAGCAAAGATGAAGGCAATCTATGTTCAGCATCTTCAGCTTCAGGACGAGCAGTAAAACTGACAGCAAGTCCGGGTATATTTTTTAGGGTTGTCAAGCTCCGTGAAGAGTCGGTGCAAGTCCGACCGCTTGCAGCTGAAACGTGGGAATCTTCCGTAAAAAATTGAAAGGAAGGTCCCGAAAATGTTTAGGTTTATGTACGCAATCGTAGAAATTGCAGGCCAGCAGTTCAAAGTAGAGGCTGGCAGACAGATTTTCGTAAACCGCCTTGCCGCAGAAAAAGGCGCTGAGGTAGAGTTTGCAACTGTCCTTCTTATCGACAATGACGGTGACGTTAAGGTCGGCGCTCCATACATCGAAGGAGCAAAAGTAAAGGCAACTGTACTTGACGACAGCTGCAAAGGTGACAAAGTGCTCGTGTTCAAGAAGAGACGCCGCAAAGGCTATCAGAAGTGCAACGGCCACAGACAGTATCTTTCAAAAATCCAGATCGAAGAGATCGCTTAATCAAGAGGAGTTTTAAGTTATGGCACATAAAAAAGGCGTCGGTAGTTCCAAGAACGGACGTGAGTCAGAAAGCAAACGACTCGGTCTTAAGAAATTCGGAGATCAGGCTGTAAAGGCGGGCAACATCATCGTCCGTCAGAGAGGTACAGTTCACAACCCTGGTCTCAACGTAGGAATGGGTAGGGATCACACTCTCTACGCTCTCGTTGACGGTAAGGTAAAATTCTGCAAGAAGGCAGAGAACAAGTCTTACGTCTCGGTTATCCCTTTCGAAAACTAATCTGGGGATGAATGTTTGATAGACAGAGGATTGTCGCTCCCCGGGAGTGGCAGTCCTCTTTTTGTTTGAAAATCACTAATTTACGATAGAAATATGCTTACACTCAAATTGCTTCGTGAACAGCCGGAGTTTGTAATCAACAAATTGGCTGTCAAGAATTTCGACGCAAAGGAGATTGTGGAGAAAATCAACCTTCTTGACGCGGAAAGGAGGGCCTGCCAGACTGAACTGGATGCCTGCCTTGCCGAACAGAAGAAACTCGCCGCCAAAATCGGTGGCCTTATGAAAGAGGGAAAAAGAGAAGAGGCTGAGGCTGTGAAAGCCGAGGTGGCTACCCTCAAGGCAAAGTCTGCAGACCTGGACAGCAAGGGCCAGAAGGCACAGGAGGAGACTATGTCCCTGCTCGTGCTGCTTCCGAACCTGCCTTGTGATGCAGTGCCTCAGGGTAAGACCGCTGAGGACAACGTGGTTGTAAAAATGGGCAATGAAATCCCTAATCTCGGACCGGATGCCCTTCCTCACTGGGAACTCGCCAAGAAGTTCGACATCATCGACTTCGACCTTGGAGTGAAACTCACCGGAGCCGGATTCCCTGTGTACAAAGGCAAGGGAGCAAGGCTTCAGAGAGCCCTTATCAACTATTTCCTCGACATCAACACCAGGGCAGGCTATCTTGAAGTGGAACCGCCTGTGATGGTGAACGAAGCTTCCGGTTTCGGTACAGGTCAGCTGCCCGACAAGGAGGGACAGATGTACCACGCCAACCTCGACAACTTCTACCTCGTTCCGACCGCCGAGGTTCCGGTGACCAATATCTACCGTGATGTAATCCTCGGTTCAAACGACTTCCCTGTGAAGATGACCGCCTACACCCCTTGCTTCCGCCGTGAGGCCGGTTCCTACGGCAAGGATGTGCGCGGACTCAACCGTCTGCACCAGTTCGACAAGGTGGAAATCGTGCGCATTGAAAAGCCGGAGAACTCCTATGCTGCTCTGGATGAGATGATTGCTCATGTGGAAGGCATAGTGATAAGCCTTGGTCTGCCATACAGAATCCTGCGTCTTTGCGGAGGAGATATGAGCTTCACTTCAGCCATCACCTACGACTTTGAGGTGTATTCCGCAGCTCAGGGACGCTGGCTTGAGATATCTTCCGTATCCAATTTCGAATCCTATCAGGCAAACCGTCTGAAACTCCGCTATAGGACAGAGGATGGCAAAACGGAACTTGCACACACTCTCAACGGCAGTTCCCTCGCGCTTCCGAGAGTGGTGGCAGCCCTGCTGGAGAACAACCAGAAGGATGGCAAAATCATCATTCCTGAAGCTCTCCGTCCATACACCGGGTTTGACGTAATCGACTAAATGCGGGACGCTGAAAAGGTCATAATGGGAATAGACCCCGGAACCAACCTGCTTGGCTTCGGGGCCATTTCTGTATGCGGGCGCAAGTTGGAACTCGTGGAGGCAGGGGTTGTGGACCTACGCGCCGAGAAAGACCATTTCTGCAAACTGGCCCTAATAGCCAGGGAATTTTCAATGCTTCTGGACCGCATCCATCCTGACGAATTGTCCATAGAATCAGCATTTTACGCAAAGGATGCGCAAGTGATTCAAAAGTTGGGAAGAGTGCAGGGCATAATCATTTCAGAAGCCATACGCCGTTGCATTCCTGTTTATGAATATGCCCCCAGAAAGGCGAAAATTGCCGTCACAGGCAATGGAGCTGCATCCAAGGAGCAGGTTGCGATGATGGTGGGGAGGCAATTGAAAATGGACCTGCAGCCCAAACATCTGGATGCCACTGATGCCCTTGCCATCGCCCTCTGCCATTATTATGATGCCCTGAGCCCGCTTGGAGGCTCCTCGTCTTCGGGAGGTTGGAAAAAGTTTATTGCGGCCCATCCTGACAGGGTCAAGTGAAAGAGCCGGGATTTTGGAGAAGAATTCCAAAATTTCGGGCTTTTGTCTTTTATCAGTTAATCCAAGACTGTTTTTAGTGGTCTAACATTTGATTTTGACGCGCGGCCCGGACAGAGATTGTTTCGGGGATTGTTTTAAGATACAGTATGAAGAGATTATTAGTTGCAGCATTGTTATGCATTTTGATGTCGGTCCCGGAGACGCTTTTCGCCCAGACCGGACTGTCTTTGAGTTTGCGTCTTGTGGATGCCTCAAACGAAGAGCCGGTTCCGTTTGCCACGGTTTCGCTTACGGTCAAAGGCGGCAAGACTCCTTCCGGATATGCCCTCACCGACCAGGAAGGCAAGGCAAAGATTTCCAAGCTCAAGGCGGGGGACTATGTACTCAAGGCGGAGCTGATGGGATATAAGGCTGTGGAACAGGCTGTTACGCTTTCTAAGTCTTCAATTGATCTTGGAGATGTGAAGATGGACTCGGATGTGCAGCAACTTGAGGCGGCCAAGGTCACAGCGGCCGGCAATCCTATCATCGTCAAGAAAGACACCATAGAATACAATGCCTCTTCATTCAGGACCACAGAGAACGATATGCTTGAAAACCTGCTCAAGAAACTCCCGGGAGTGGAAGTGGGTTCGGACGGCAGCGTGACTGTAAACGGGGAGACCATTACCAAAATCACCATCGACGGCAAGACCTTCTTCCTCGACGACCCTCAATTGGCGACCAAGAACATCCCGGCGAAGATAGTGGAGAAAGTGAAGGTGGTGGAGAAGAAGTCGGACCAGGCTAAGTTCACAGGCATTGACGACGGTGAGGAGGAGACCGTGATTGACCTTTCCTTGCGTCCGGGAATGATGAAAGGATGGTTCGGAAATGTTTCTGCGGGAGGAGGACACGACTTGCAGCAGGGCTGGGACGGAGACTGGAGAGGTCAGGGAGCGGCTATGATAGGCCGTTTTACCGACAAAAGCCAAATCAGCATAATACTCAACGGAAACAACACCAACAACCGAGGATTCAACGATATGGCCGGGAGTATGATGAGGTCTATGCGAGGTGGCGGAGGCGGAATGGGCGGCGCTCGCGGCGGCTGGGGCCAGGACAACGGAATCACGACTTCCTGGATGGGCGGCGCAAACGGAGCGTGGACCCTGCTGGACGGGAATATGGACCTGGCAGGCAACTACCTCTACAACGGAAGCGCCACCGAATTGCTGGAGAAGAGTGACAAGATAACCTACCTTGATGGTGGAGACCAGCTGATTTACAACAACGGCGGCGACCGTGCCTATGGTTCCGGAGATGGTTATGGCTTCAGCAATACTCTCACCCAGGGACATCGTCTCGGAGTCCGTCTGGAGCATAAGTTCACTGAAAACACCTCAATCATTTTCGAGCCACAGGTGAATTTCGGATATGGAAATTATATTGAAGACTCGAAATTTTCTACCGGCAGGCTTATGTCAGGGACAAAAGATACACTCAAAGTGAATGACGGCTTCAATTTCAATGCTGGAAGCAATAGCAACTGGACTACCAGCGGCCGCTTCCTTCTTCGTCAGAAACTCGGAAAACCAGGCCGGACCCTGTCTCTGAACGTCCGCTATGAGTTCTCCGGAAACAAGCTTCTGGATGCTCTGAACCAGTCTCTTACCACCACTTATGACAAGAATGGAGCCAAGAGCGGGGAGAATACCGTGAACCAGAAAATCAACAGAACTTCCGACAGCCAGAATGTCCGGACAAGACTCTCCTACACCGAGCCGCTTGGCAATGATTTTTATCTGGAAGCGACCTACGGCTATAACTGGTCGAGAAGCTATTCCAACAAACTCGCCAAAGACTCGGGTCCTCTTTCAGGAGATTTTGTCGGAGGGTATGGGAGTTATAATCCTGTTGGGGAGTCTGACAACTATACTTATTCCAGCACCATCACCAATATTGCCCAGAACCATAATGCGGGGGTGAACCTACAGTACCAGAAGGGCAAGTTGAGAGTGCAGGTCGGTGCTTCTCTCCAGCCTACCGTCACCCATAATGTCACTGACAATGCTCTGCAGAAGGTGGATACGACCTACACTACTTGGAGATGGGCCCCTCAAGCTATGTTCAGTTATGAATTCAACGACAACTCCGAGTTGAGATTTTTCTACCGGGGCCGTTCTTCCCAGCCATCCACCTCCCAGTTGCTCCCTGTTCCGGACAACTCCAACCCGCTCAATGTTTCTTTCGGTAATCCTTACCTCCAGCCATATTTCTCGCACAACCTCCGCGGCTTTTTCGGCTACACCAACAAGCAGACCTTCTTCTCCATACGTGGCCGTTTCAGTGCAGGATTGGTGCAGAACCCTATCGTGAGCGCAATCTGGTACGGCACTGACGGAGCACAGTACAATATGCCTCTGAATGGACCGTTGAACGGAAATGCGGGCATAGACTTCTTTATCAACAGTCCCATTGCCAAATCCAATTTCTCGGTAATTAACTTTTTCCGGGCAAATTACAGCCAGTCTTCGTCTTACATAGGTACGGGCGCACTTGACACATCCAAATACTATGACGAGGCAAAGGCTGATTTCAACTATGACAAGTTCAATGCTGATTTCTTCGAAAACAACAGCCCCAATGCATCATTCAGGGAAGCTTTCTCTACCAATGTCATTGACAATGTGAACTTTACAGAAAGGCTTTCATTCAAGTACTCGAATGATTTTGTGGAGTTGAACCTTGGTGGCCGGACAACGTACAACCGCAGCTGGTACACACTTAAGAAGAATCAGGATGCCCGCTGGAACAATCAGGTGTCTTTTTCGATGAACTGGACTATTCCTTACGATTTTGCCTTTTCTTCGGAGTTGAACTACAACTGGTACAACGGCTACACCACTCCTCAGGAGGATGAATTCGTGCTTAGCGCCGAGTTCTCCAAATCCTTCCTCAAGAAGCAGCTCACACTTTCCATCAAGGGTTATGACCTGCTCAACCAGTCCAAGAACCTGAGCATCACAGATGCTTCCAACTATCATCAGGAGGTGCGCAACAATACTCTCGGGCGTTATGTCATCCTCTCCCTCACCTGGAGATTCGGCAACTTCGGCAAGGCTGGACAGCAGATGCGGGGTGGCCCCGGCGGACGTGGGCCTATGGGTCCTCCTCCGGGACACTGAAATGCTCCGGCAACTCGCATATATAAATAAGGCTGGCCATCGAAACGGTCAGCCTTAAATGTAAGTTTGAGGAACGCTTAAAATTTGTAGCGGACACCTATGCAGATCGCGCTGGCGTAGAGTGATCCGTAGCCGAATCCGACAGCAGAATAGTGCTCCTTGGCCTCAAGTCCTGTCCCTGACAAATTTCCGCTACGGGTGACGTTCGACCAAGCAATTGCAGGTCCGATGACAGGTCTCCAGTCAACCGAAAGCTGAAGCGGGAACCAGAAGTTGTATTCCACTCCTATGCGTCCTGCAACACCAATATTAAATCCTCCTACGCTTGTTCTTGTTTTGATTCCGGCATAATTCTGTTTGTCAACTTCCGGCCAGGCAAACCCGAATCCTGCTCCCACACCGGCATACCAGTTCCATTCACCCTTCTGGGTCCAGGCAGTAATAGGGAAAATCCAGTCGTAGGTTGCAGCAACTCCGATTCCTCCACTATATCCCGGAAAATCGACATCTACGGAAATCATATTGTCCAATCCCATAGAGTGCTGATAAGAAAAGCCTACACCATAAGCAATCCTACCTCCAATCGCACGAGGCTGTGCATTGACTGCAACCACAGCAAGAAGAGTTGCAGCGCAAACGATAATGAACTTCTTCATAAATATTGTGTTAAAAATTTGCAATTAAAATTCTTACGCGTAAAAATGCGCAAATCCTATTGCAAATATAGCCATTTAATATGAAAATATCTATATTTGGGAATCAATTCATATTTTCGGACTATGGCAACAAAAACTGCAAAAACCGGCAAATCCTCCAAATCGCGCAAGGCAAAATCTTCCGGCAAAGCTCTCAGGAGCAAGGCCGTCGAAAGCCAAGTCTCGATGCGTCAAGCTGCAAGGGATAGACAACAACGCAGGCATCGTCAGGTCATCTACCTCAATGACCAGGAATGGGCAGCCGTGAGGCTCTACACCGACAAGTTCAAGGTAAAATCCCGTTCAGCCCTTTTCCGCGAGTCCGTCCTTATGAGGATAATCTCCGTCCTGGATGATTGCCAGCCTACGCTTTTCTAGTTTTCTTCCCGGATCTTGCCGATTTTTTCCGGTCTCCGGTAAGAGTTTTCACTATCATAGCAGCCAGCAGCAGAATAAATGTCCAGGTGCAGATTCGCCCGGTCACATCTCCGTATCTCACAAACGGAGTAATCTCCTCTTCCAACGGCAGTGCAAAGCGCAAAGTTGCCTTTTCCCACCACGGTCCCTTTTCCACTATCCTGCCTTTGTCATCAATCAGGCCTGAAATTCCGGTGTTTCCGCAGCGTCCAATCCAACGGCGGGTCTCGATGGCCCTCAGGGATGCATAACTCAGGTGCTGACGATAGCCCGGAGTGTCTCCCCACCAGGCATCGTTGGTGATTATGGTCAAAGCCCTGGCTCCTTGCAGAATATAGTCCCGGCAATAGTCACCATAGACTGATTCATAGCAGATTGCGCAGCCCACAGGCACTTTCACCGTCCTGCCGTCGGCATCCTCAGCCACATAGTCCAGATTGCTCACCCTGCCCTGCCCTATGCAGCGCCCCATCACTCCTCCCAGTGCCCTGTCAATAGGGTCGAACACCACCGGATAGGGCAGCATTTCCACTGCCACCACCAACTTGTTCTTGTGGAAAAACTGGTTGCGGCCGCTTCCGTCAATCATAATTGCCGAATTATGGGACTCAATCCATAGTCCATCTCCGTAGGTGCGTGCTGTGTGGCTCGGTCTGTCCCCGGATGCTATGATGCTGTAGGAAGAAGCTCCCACTATCATATTCACGCCCGGACAGTCTTTCAGCAAGTTCTTGAATCTGTTCAGGGTGCTGCTTTCTTCTGGGGAATTCGTGAAAACGTAGGATGTGAAGGTCTCGGGAGCAAGAATCAACATCCCCGGCACAGACTCACGGCCTCTCCAGAGACTGTCCGAAAACATCTGCTCCTTATATTCATCCAGTGCGGGAATGAGTTGGGACTCAAGCAGTTCATCCTGTTCCCTGCGGCTCATCTGCACAAATTTGTGATAGGGGTCTATGTTGGGCTGGGCCACGAGTACGTCCAGTTTCTGCTGGGGAACTTCGTCCGGAGTGTACCATTTGACGAGGGACCAGGCTATAGGTCCGAAAATCGTCAGAGCGAGCCCCAGCATATACGCCAGTCTGGCCTTCCGGTTGAATCCCCGGGGACCGAAGCCGGCCCACCGTCCATCCGACAATGCCGTCAGGAGCCCGAATATCAGCAGGTTGGAAGCCCAGACCCAGAGCGATCCTCCCAGACTTCCGAGAGTGTCATACCACTGAACCATATAGACGCTTCTGGCGAAGGCATTGCCGAGGGTTAGCCAGGGCCATGATATGTCCACTGCAAAATAGGCCTTTTCCCAGGCTATCCAGGCCGCAGCGAAGAAAATGTAGGGAAGACTGCCGTTGAAGGACCTGCGGGAAAGCCTGTAGAGTCCCCAGACTGCAAGCATCTGCAGGGAGTTCAGCACTATTGCAGTGATTCCTCCGCCAACGGTGGCATTGCACACCCAGAAGGTGGTGACTGTGTTCCAAACTATAAAGGAGGTCCAAATCGGCAACCACAGCCTCCGGAATCCGCTCAAAGTGGCAATCCGGTCGGCGCAAAGCAGGGGAATGAATGCGAAAAGCGCCACGAAGCCGCAGTGGGGCACGAGATAGGGAAGAGACAGAAGTAGCCCGGAAAGGACTGCCAGTGACCATATAAGTATTTTTTCTTTTTTCATATTCTGGAATATCGGAATGCGTATAGGCAGTCGCCAGTGCCCCGAAGTGTGCAAATATAAGAAAAATAACTATATTTGCAGGCTTTACCACACCTGGTCCACAGGGCAGTGAACAAATTACCCGTCCCTATGCAGTTTGACGTACAACTTCTCAATATAATAAAGGGATTCATAATCGGAATCTGCGCTTCGGTGCCTATAGGGCCGATAGCCATTTTCGTTATTCAGCAGAGTCTCAGCAAGGGGCATAAGGCCGGATTCGTGACAGGTATGGGCGCGACCATAGTTGATACTATGTTTGCGGCAATTTCCATTTTTGCCCTTGCCTATGCCCAGCTTTTTATGGAAAGGCACAGGGAACTCATACTCGTGGCCGGCGGACTCGTGGTGATGGTAATAGGTATCATAATGGCTTTCAGCAATCCTGTTGAAAGGGAGGCCCGTATGAGCAGCCGGGGCAATGAGAAAATCTCCAAACTCAAGACCAAGAACAACAGGGTGACCGTTCACGATTTCCTCAAGTCTCTGCTGATGGGGCTGGCGAATCCGGGAGGCATACTTGTGCTTTTCACCTTGTTTACGGTTTTCGGTATCGACACTACGGCCCAGCAGGACTGGACCGCCGCACCCATCATCATTGCGGTGGCCTCAGGTACCATTTTCTACTGGTTCTTCTTCAGCTGGTTCGTGAGCCATTTCCGCAAATATGTAAATATCAGGACTTTGATATGGATATCCAGGGTGATGGGAGCGATAGTGGCTGTGCTGGGCATCGCACTTCTGGGAGAGGGTTTGTTCCGCGTGCTGTTCCAGGGGGCCAGATTATTCTAATTCGATGAGTTATGGCAAACAAGTTTTTCGGTAATTGGATAGTGAAGAATATTCTCGGAGCCATTATTGTGGCTACAGTCATCATCGGTGTCTCTGCCATATTCTTGCATTTTGTCACGAGGCACAATCAGGAAATGACAGTGCCGGATCTTACGTCTATGCCTTTGAGCAGTGCCCGTTTCGACGCTGAACAGGCGGGACTCAGGACAGAGGTGGTGGATTCGGTCTATGTGCGCAGGCTCAAGAGGGGCTATGTGTTCAAGCAGGACCCCATACCGGGCTCAAAGGTCAAGAAAGGCCGCCGCATATCCCTCACCATCAATGCTGTCATACCCAAGAAAGTCACTATGCCCAACCTTGTGGGCTATTCTATGCGCCAGGCAAAAGCCGAGCTCAGCACAAGGGGACTGGTGTTGGGACGTTTGATTTATGTCAGCGACATAGCCACCAACAATGTACTCAAACAACTCAAGGGCAATCACGAAATCGAAGCCGGAGAGGAAATCGAAAGCGAGTCAGTCATCGACCTTGTGCTTGGCCTCAATCCCGAGGACAACACGACCAGCATCCCTGACGTAAGGGGCCTCAAACTCAACAGCGCAATTGACGCGGTGCACGAAAATTCCCTGAACATCGCCAGGGTCATCTATGAAAAGGATGTCAAGACATCCGAGGACAGCATAAGTGCATTCGTGTGGAGAGTGGTTCCGGAGCCTTCCGAACTGCCTTGCCTTATGGGAGAAGAAGTGAAACTGTATCTTACTACCGACATCGCCAGAAAACCGGTTGAACTTGCACTATGAATCTGAACGACGACAAATTCTGCGACTGGGAGGATGTGGACCAGGCCTCGGCCGAGGAGATGGAGGATGCGGATGCCGGTCAGGACGGAATGTTCGAGCATTACCGTTTCGACGTGTCCGACGGCCAGACTCCGGTGAGGGTGGACAAATACCTCGCTTCGCATATGGAATACACCTCCAGGCATCGTATCCAGCTGGCAATCAAGAAGGAATACATCAGGGTGAATGACAGGGTGGCGAAGGCCAACTGCATCGTGCGTCCGGGGGATGTCATAAAGTTTGTGATGCCGTATCAGAGGCGGGGACTGGAAATTCTGCCTGAGGACATTCCTCTCGATATAGTCTATGAAGACGAGGACCTGCTGGTAGTGAACAAGCCTGCCGGAATGGTGGTGCATCCCGGTCACGGACATTTCCAAGGCACGCTTGTGAATGCTTTAGCTTTCCATCTGGGCATATCTCAAGGTCCTGATGCACAGGATGAAAGGATGGGAGTGCTGGTGCACCGCATAGACAAGGACACCTCCGGACTGCTGGTGGTGGCGAAAAATGACGAGGCACAGCTGGACCTTGCAAAACAGTTTTTTGTCCATTCCATAGAGAGAAAGTACGTGGCGGTGGTCTGGGGCAACATAGCCGAGGATGAGGGTACCATCGAGGGCAATATAGGCAGGGACCCGGCTGACAGGCTCAGATTCAAGGTTTTTCCGGACGGCAGCCAGGGCAAAACTGCGATTACCCATTACAGGGTGTTGGAACGTTTCGGATTCGTGACTGTGGTGGAATGTGTGCTTGAAACAGGGCGTACCCATCAAATCAGGGTGCATATGAATTATATAGGCCATCCGCTTTTCAATGATGACCGCTACGACGGCAATCAAATCCGCAAGGGTACCATCTATGCCAAATACACCCGTTTCATCCGCAATTGTTTCGAGATTCTGCCTCGTCAGGCCCTCCACGCCAAGACTCTGGGATTCATTCATCCCCGCACCGGAAAGCCCATACGATTCGATTCTCCGCTACCTGAGGATATGACCTTGCTGATTGACAAGTGGAGGAGGTATTCTTCTGATATGACTCAGTTTGAGGACTGAAGGGGGAGTGATTTTCCGGAGCGGTTTCAGGTTTTGCAAAAGTGGGGGCCGGCTCATCTGAGAACAATCATCTGGTAGGGCAGCTTTTCGCACGTGGACTTGAGATTGACTTTGGTTTCGACCGTGTAGGGGTTGGAGTCCCAGGTCGGGGAGTAGCCGCTGTTGTCATAAACCACATTCACGGGTTCGAAGGTGAAGTTGTACAGGAGCCCGGTGTCTTGCGGAAAATCCCACACGAGATTCAGTGTTGCATATCTTGGATGGGAGTGGTGCTGCCACTTCTTTGCGTGTCCGTACCAGCTTTCAGAATCGTTGTAAAGAGTGTTGTACATTGTGCTGAAACTGTAATACATATTGTCTGCAGTGAGATTCTTCCATCCGGTGTGGGTGTAATTCTCTGAATAAGTGCCGGAATAGCGCCACTGCGGATAGTTCCAGACCGGATCCCTCTTGACCCCGTTGACGTGTGTGATACATAATCCGTCGCATACATATGTCATCGACATTTTGCTCTTGCTTATGGGGCGTGACACACTCATATAGTAATACGGGTGGGCAGTGTCGGCACTTCCTATTCCGTATTTGACATCCACTCCGTTTTTCAGAAGGCGGGATATGGTCTGGGGATTCACATCCGGATAATCCTTGTAGCCCTCCTTGCGGTTGTAGGACTTATACCCGTCTGAGATTTTTTCCCCGTTGGACAAACAGGTGGTCCATTTCAGAGGATAACAGTCATAAACGTATGAACACTGCATACTTCCGTCTTCCAGCAGGACCTTGAAATCGTAGTTTATGGTTCTGCCTTCGTCCGAGCGCAGGTCTGTCATCACCCTGATTCCGTCATTGATGGAGTAATTGGAACTTATAGAGGCCCCGCTTTCCATAATATATCCGAAATTTCTGTGGGAATACTCTACTGTGGCCCTGCATACGGCTGTCTGCAACCTGTCGTAATTGTTTTCGGATACCAGAATATACTTCCCGTCTTTTTCATAGACTGTGCCGCCGTCTGCTGTGAAGTCGTGATTGTCCCTGAAAGTCATTTCATTGAAAATCAGGTATAAAGTTTCGGGAAGCTTCAAGTCTGAAGGACAGTTGTACAGATAGAATTTCATTCTGTTCGAACAGATGCTGGAACTTAGTTTGTCGTTTTTCCCCTTCTCGGCCAGTGTGATATGGGTCAGGGAGAATGATAATGCGGATTTGTTCTCCACGACAAGGAAGATTTTATTGGCAGGTACTTCCAACTCTTGCGCCATTTCCCATCCTCCGAAGGCGCCGTCACACAGATAAACCGTGAAAGGATAGTGGGAGATGCTGTAGTGGCTGTAATTTTTGAGTCCGGCCTTGGCATCGGAAAGATCGACTTCCAGAAGGCTCAATGGCAGGGTCATATCCCAGAGGTCAAGTATGGCTTCGTGACTTTCTCCGTCGTTGCGTATGCCCACCTCCAGTCTGAATGCAGCCTGGCCCTCCAGTTTGCCGCTGTCTGCCCTCAGATCCCTATCCAGGGAGATTTGTATGCATCCGGCCTTTTCAGCAGCGGCCCATCTGGAGGCGTTGTTCCGGACGGAAAAATTGAACACAGAGCTGTCGAAGCCATAACAGGCCGCACTTTCCGACAGGAGGTTCTGTCCGAGTGTGTCGCAGAGGAATACTCCCATCTGCTTTGTCTCTCCGTTGATTTTCACAACCGGTTCATAGTCCAGGTCTTCCGGTCGCACGCTCTCAAGAGTATCCGTCACCACAAGTTTGGGAGCCGTCACTGTCACTTCCCCGCCTGTCCTGGTGAGGGGATTCCCGTCTGAGTCGCATATCCACAGGGAGGATGCCGTGCAGGGGCGTCGGCACAGGCCTCTCACTTCAATTCCGCCCTCTGGATCGGGTTCAGCAACAGTGAATGTTACCGGGTCATCAGAGACTCCGTCAGCGTCCAGACAGCGGAATATGATGTTGCGGGACATATCCTCCAAGTTCTGTCCGAAATAGTCTATCACCGACTGGTCGATATTGCAGATCCGCGCCCGGAAGACCTCTCCCATATAGAGTCCGTCAAGTTCGTGTCCCTGAACGATTTCACAGTCCGAAAGGAAATTGTTGTAAGAAAAGTCCCTTTCAATCCTCCAGCTCAGTTCGTCCAGGCCTTCCCCGGAGGCGAAGAGCGAGACTGCACAGGTGGTGTTGCGTTCAAGGTCGAAATTGCCAGTGTCGTCCTTGCCCGGGTAAATCCGGTAGAGCAACCCGCCGTCCAGCATTTTCCCCGAACCGAAGCAGCACTCCACTTCAATGTATGTCGGCCCTTTTTGTCCGTCGGTGTATTCGGGTGTTTTCTTCTTCTGGTCCTGATTGCCGGGCAGCAGGTCGCCCCAGCAGTTCTCATAGACATAAAAGTCCACTTCTCCGCCTCGGTTCACTATCTCCAGGTCTTCTGCGCTTGCCGAATCCCCGTTCTTGAGATTGCCCTCCACGGCCCGGTTTCCCCGCCTGAAAGGCTTCATGTTCGCCGGTGCATCCTTTAATCTTATTCCGGTTATTCTGATGTCGGAGCCGCTCAGGGCTTTGTCCGGGCAGAAACGGACTCTTATCCGGCTCACGATTCTTTCCATTCTCAGATTGAGTGCCCCGGCATCTCCCACTTTCCACTCCCTGGTGAATCCCGCGAAGGGACAGAATCCCCTGACGGCATCCTCATCGGGGAAATCCACTTCCAGACTCTGCATCGAAGTCTCGTCCTTTTCCCAGCCTGAGCTGTGCGGTTCAATGTTCCCACCCATATTGGCAATGGCATAGACCGAATAATTTCCGCCTTTGACCAACTGCAGTCTTACGGCTTCCTCGAGTCTTTCATAATAATGGTGCGCCGCAAGTGCTCCGTCTTTCCATACATACAGGTTCAGGTCCCGGATTCCCCCATCGGTAAACAGAGATGATTTGGTGGCTCCATTGTCCACCAGAAAATTGATTTGCACTTCCCGGGTCCGGGTGCCGTCTGAGATTGCAGGCATATTATCAATTTCCATACTGCAGGAAATGTACAGCAATGCCGCGAATGCTGCCAAATATGGTGATTTCATCATAGCTGTTCTTCTTTGTTTTTAACGTGAATGTAGAGCAGTCCTGCCTCATTGACCGGCTCTCCTGCGCTCATATATACCATACCGGTCCCGTACCCGGTGATTTTCAGTCTGACACCCTTTCCGTCCTCATCTTTGACATATTCGTAAATACCCCTTGAGCGGTCTTCCTCCAATTCTTCATCGCTGCAGTAGAACGGGGCCCATTCCGGGGACCAGGTGCATCGGACGTGGATTTCGTCTCCCACCTCAGCCTCCAGATAGCCCTCCGGCTCCATCTTGAAAACAGTACGGGTGACCAGCGATGTCTTGTCAACCCTCCAGCTGTTCTCCCCGATGCCGCTGCCTCTGGGGGTCACCGTGATGTGGTAGTGGCAGTTCCTCTCCACATTCAAATCCTTAAGACCGTTCCCGATATAAAACCGGTATTTCAGCAGTCCTCCCGCAGTGTGACTGTATTCGGATTCATATTCAACTCCGAGTTCAACATAGGAACAGACCTTTGCCAGAGGATGATTCTCTGGCAGGACTTTTTCCCGGTCCGATGCCGGCGTTCCCGGAAAGTCCCCCTGAAGATTTTCCAGCATATAGAGGCTCACCTCTTGGCTTAGGCCTTTGCTGTCAATGCTGTTCATCCCTTCACATTCCAGATAGTCTCTCCTGAACCCGACAGGAAAGCACCCGTCTCCGTCTTCAACTCCCGAAGGCTTGAAAACCTTGCAATAGCGGGGACAATTGCCTATCTCAAGCGAGCTGATTCTCATTCTCACATCCTGGTTCAATAGGCTTCTGTCTACAGCTATGCTGATTTTCGAGCAGAGCCGCCGTAGGGGTATGGTAATTTCTCCTGAGGGCCTTGTGTGCTCGACACTTCCGCCAAGGGGAATGCCTCCGGAGAAGTCTCCGGGGTGGGCGAGGTGGAATGTGAGTTCTTCCAGTTCTGCCTTGCTTGCAATCTTCAGCGGGTAGCCGAAATTGGCACATACATAAATGCTGTAATCCCGCCCTTCCACAAGGGAGACGCTGTATCTGTCCCTTTGTATGTAGGCAGTTTTCTCCAGAAAGTCCGAGCCCGAAAAAATGAAGATATTGGCATCTCTGATGCTGGTCTCGTCTGGCGAGGATGCCTTGGAGTGTATTTCAGCCGTGGAAAGAACAATGTCCACAGTTGCACAGGTGTCATATCCGACAGCCGTGCAGCCGCAGACATCCAATAAACACAAAATGTAAAAAAAGGTTTCCCTTTTGATCGCTTTCTTTCGGTTCAGAAATACACCGGATACTTTTCCTTTTCGTTCCATTGTTCAATCTCCAGTTTAATTTCTCCATCTTTCAGTCTGACTGGCGTGTCGGGGTTGTCCGTGCCGGTCCGGAGCAGTTTGAGCCTGATGTCATAATTCTCTCCCGGCTTTATGCCTCCGTCCGCCATCTTGCAGAGGTCAATGGGCCAGTACCAGGTCTTCCCGGCTATTTTGCCCTCTATAACCAGCCTTGTGAGGGGGCGTCCGAAGGCTTCCTCAGTGTTGGTGTTGGCATAGCACAGAAAATCGAGTCCGGCCTGTACGGGATCCATACCCACATCCTTTCCCAGTTCCCGGAAGATGAGCCCCTTTTCGCGGAATCCGGAGCAGTCCGGCAGACTCAGACCTCCGTTGTTCAGATAACGCTGACCGGTGGTTCCCGTCCCGAAATCGGTATCCCGGGGAATCAGCCCGCTGTCGGCATTGACATTTGTGAGATAGACCCGGACGTCTTTGATGTTTTCAAAAGCATAGGCAGTGCCCCTGAAGTCGCAGCAGATTTCCCTCAGCCTGATTCTCGCCGTCAGTGGCCTCAGCTCGACCCTGACCGTTTCACCGGCCACGAAATCTGCGCACCCGCTGAGGACGGGCCTTCGGAAACTTTCGTTCTCCAGCGCAACTGAGACTTTCCCCAGAGCCTTGATGTTCAGCACATCTTCCCACTCCGGAATTTTCTCCGGGAGGTTGCACAGCAGCACAATTATTTTCTCTCCAGTCCCGGAAGTGGCTTCCAGTTTACCGTCCAGAGCTTCGTCCATATTGAAAAACAGTCTTGAATCCAGCCTTTTGTGAGTGTCGTTGTCGAATATGAGAACCTGGCAGCAGTCAATTCCAATCTCCTCTGTTCCGGATTTTCCGAAAGGGAATGATATTTCCGTTGTCTGTATAATGTTTCCATCAGTGGTCATATCCTGACCGTAGGTGCAGGAAAAGAAAAGGGCCGGCGAGCAAGCAAAACATAGAAGAACAGGTAGCATAGAGCAGAAGCCCCGATTAAAGCAACCTTCGAAAGAGAACCGGCCCCGGTGTGAAAATGGAAAGTATGTTCGTAACAATTTCATAGTCGCGTCAAATTTTTCGGCGGCAAAACTATGCTTTCAAATCAATTAATCGCGCAATTGATGAAAAAAAACACGATTTTTATACGAATCCATCAAAAATTTTCATATCGTTCATCCGAAATCGCTATATTTGGACAATTTTCGTATTGACGTTATGAACCTATTCAGGAAAATTTTTGCAAAGAAGATCAAGGTTTTGCCGCTTTATCTCAAACAGGCGGAGTACATCAAGGCGGCATCAGCCGTGCTTGTGAGGATGATGCAGACCACCGACAAGGACGAGTGGTTCAACTGCGAGAACAAGATCAAGAGTTATGAAGTGCAGGCGGACGACCTCCTTACCTTAATATATGAGGAACTGAACGAAGGCAGATTGATGGCAGTGAGCCGTTCCGACCTTCAGACCATTGCGATGACTGCCGACGACTTTATGGACAAAATCAATTCGGCTGCCAAATCCATCCTGTTGTATTTTCCGAAGCGCATCGACAGCCATATCGAGGACTTGGCAAACTATATTATGTCCAGTGCGGATGCCCTCGGGGATATGGTGGGCTATATGAACGATTTCTGCAACAATATAGACCGCATAAGCGCCCAGTGTGACCGCATTACGGAGCTGGAGCATCTGGCAGACGAGGCCTACGAAGAGTATGTGGGCTATATCTTCCAGAATGAAAGCGACCCGATTGAGCTTATGAAATACAAGAACATAGCCGAGGTCCTTGAAGAAACTTCCGACACAGCCAAGCGCATCTCGGACACTGTCCGTATGATTCTTCTCAAGTATCTGGACAAATAGCAGGGCCTATTCCGTTATTCTCACTTTTGCATATTTAAGGAGCAGAATCTTCTCTCCGAAATTGTCGAACTCTATGACGGCTTTCACATCGGGAGCCGTTCCGCTGAGCTGCTTTATTGTGCCTGCTCCGAAGCGATTGTGCTCAATTCTTTGACCTGCACGCAGGTCGGACACTGGTGAAGGGACGAAATCTGCACTTGGAGCCAGAGGTCGCGATGATGCAATGCCCTCCGGTCTGCGGGCTGGATTTGCGGCCGGGGAAATCCCTCCCGAAGAAAACCGTCCTGAGGAAACCCGTTCAGAGGAAAACCGTCCGCCAAATCCTGACCCGCCTAAGGATATTCCGCCCCCGAGTCCGGTCTCCTCTTCCTCATCCTTGGAGATAGGATTCAGAATGTATTGACTGTCAATTTCATAGAGAAATCTGCTGGGAGCATTGGACTCTGACTTGCCGTGTCTCATCCTGGTCTTGGCAAACGACATCGACACCCTCTTCTCGGCCCGGGTCACTGCCACATAGAACAGCCTCCTCTCCTCCTCTATTTCATTTTCCGGGGCCAGCCATCCGCCAGAAGGGAAGAGGTTCTCCTCCATTCCGGCAATGAAAACATAGGGGAATTCCAGCCCTTTTGAAGTGTGGACGGTCATCAGTGCAACCCTGTTTGCCGACTCTTCGTCGCTCACGTCAGCAGCGCTTATAAGGCTCACGTTCTCAAGATAATCGCTCAATCTCACCAAGGGATAGTCTTCAACTTTGAGTTCGTCCGCAGAGGAAATCCGCTCTTCTGCAATCATATCCTCCGCATATTCCCCGTTCCTGTCCTCAATATACAGTTTCACCGCGTTGAGCAATTCTTCAAGGTTGGCAAATCTGGACTGGCCCTCAACGGAGGTGTCGGCTTTCAGGGATTGCCATAGTCCGCTGCCCTTAAGCACTTCGTCTGCAATGGTATAGGCATCCTCGGAGGCTGCCCTGACAGAGAGTTTTGCTATGAAATCGCAGAATCCCCTAATGCGTGCCGCAGCGGCCGGTTTCAGACCGTAAGTCTCGAGATCCGCCTCATAAGCCGCCTTTAAAAGTGTAGTTCCGTGTCCGTGTGCGGCAGCTGTGAGAGCAACCACGGATGTGTCTCCAATGCCCCTGGCAGGCTTGTTTATGATGCGGCGGAAACTCTCGTCGTCATTGATGTTGACCGTCAGCTTGAGATAGGCCATCGCATCCCTGATTTCAGCCCTCTCATAGAATGAATTGCCTGAGAAAATCTTGTAAGGCACGTTCCTCTTGCGGAGAGCCTCCTCCAGGGCACGGGACTGGGCATTGGTCCTATACAATATCGCAAAATCCTGATACTGAGCCGATTCGCTGCGGATGATGCCAAGGATGGCCGATACTGTGAGCATAGCCTCTTCCGTTTCCGTGAAAGCCTTTATCAGTTTTATCTTCTCGCCTTCATCGCCCTTGGAAAAACAGGTTTTGGGAATCCTTGACGAGTTCTTCTCAATTACGGAATTGGCGGCATTGACTATGGTCTGCGTGGACCTGTAGTTCTGTTCGAGGCGGAAAATCCTGGCCTCGGGATAGTCCTTGCGGAAATTCAGTATATTCTCGACCCTTGCCCCTCGGAAACCGTAGATGGACTGGGAGTCGTCGCCCACCACGCAGAGGTTGTGATGCACTGCTGCGAGCCTTTTCAGGATGATGTACTGCGCCATATTCGTATCCTGATACTCGTCCACCAGTATATAGTCGAACATTCCGGAGATTTCCGCGCAAGAGTCGGGACTGTCCCTCAGGAGTATGTTCATATTCAGCAGCACATCGTCGAAATCCATCACCCCGGACTGTATGCACTTTTGTGCGTAAAGGGCATATATCTCATTGATACGCGGCATTTTGCGCTTGCGGTCCTGGTCTATTGCAGCGGGACTCTCACGGTATTTGGCCGCTGTAATCAGGTTGTTCTTGGCATAGGAGATGCGGGACTGCACGTCCTTGGGCTTATAGACCTTGTCGTCCAGCTGGAGTTCCTTGATGCAGGTCTTGATGAGCCTTTGGGAGTCGTCTGTGTCGTAAATGGTGAAGTCACTCTTATATCCTATTTGGGCGGCATAGACCCTGAGAAGACGTATGAAAACGGAGTGGAAGGTGCCCATATAGAGCTTTCTGGCGGCTCTTGCACCCACCATCAGCGCGATTCTCTCCTTCATTTCCTTCGCCGCCTTGTTGGTGAAAGTCAGGGCGAGAATCCTCTCCGGGGCACAGCCGCTTTGGAGTATATTCGCAATTCTGCAGGTCAGCACGCGCGTCTTCCCGGACCCTGCTCCCGCCACAATCAGCACCGGTCCTGCGGTACATTCAACTGCCTGTTTCTGGACCGGATTCAGCCCTTCGAAAATACTTGTCGTTCCATTCTGCATCTCTTGTCTCCTTTATTGTTTTTGGGTTGCGAAAATAGCAAATTTTTGTGTAAATTTGCGGCGCTTTGTGGCTTTTGCACAAAATTGCACAAAATTGCACAAGAAATACTCAAAAACACATTTATAATGTCAAACAACATCTATTTGAAAAAGGGTCTCAACATTCCATTGGAAGGAAAGGCGACCCTCAGCACCAGGAAGGTGATTGCTCCGGACATTATCGCCATCAAGCCGTCGGATTTCCGCGGTCTTGTTCCCAAACTTCTCGTGAAGGAAGGCGAAAAGGTCCTTGCAGGCACACCGGTGATGGCTGACAAGATGGCTCAGGACATAGTCTTCGCATCTCCAGTCAGTGGAGAAGTGGTCGAAGTGGTCCGCGGCGAAAAGAGGAAGTTGCTTGAAATCCGCATCAAGGCCGACTCGACTCAGGAATATGTCGATTTCGGCGTGAAGAAGCCATCTGAGCTCAATGCGGATGGTGTCAGAAAAGCACTTCTCGAAAGCGGTCTCTGGCCATCCTTAATCCAAAGGCCTTACGGCATCATTGCCAATCCGGCAATCAGACCTAAAGCAATCTTTGTTTCGGCATTCAGCACCTCACCTCTTGCTGCTGACACCGAATTCGCACTCAGGGAGGATTTCGCAGACATACAGGCTGCCGTGAATGCCCTGAACAAACTCACAGACGGAGGTATCCACGTCTCTTTCAATGCGGAGACCTACTCCGGAACCCCTTTCCACAAGTTGGAAAACATCATTCCCCACACATTCTCAGGCCCGCATCCTGCAGGCAACGTGGGAGTGCAGATTCACCACATCAGCCCTATACGCAAGGGCGAGACCGTATGGACCGTTTCAATGGTGATGCTTGCAGCAATCGGCAAACTTTTCCGCACCGGAAAGTACGACGTGAGAAGGAAAATCGCCATCACAGGCCCGCGTGCAGTCGAGCCTGCGTATGTTAGCTGCGTTCCGGGTATGGCCATGAAAGAGTTCGCGTGGTTCTATTCAGAGCCTGAGAAGCTCCGTTTCATCAGCGGCGATGCCCTGTCAGGTACCTCTGTGGGCAAGGACGGTTTCCTCGGTTTCTACGACAATCAGGTGACCATACTCAAGGAAGGCAACGAATACGAAATGTTCGGTTGGGCAAAACCGTTCAGAACCAGCCAGTTCAGTTCTTCAAGGACTTATTTCTCCTGGCTCACTCCGAAGAAGGTTTACGATATGGACACCAACCTCCACGGCGGCCCGAGGGCATTCGTGGTGTCTGATGTCTATGGAAAAGTGCTCCCTATGAACCTCTTCCCTGTCTATCTCGTGAAGGCTTGCCTTGCGGGAGACATCGAGAAGATGGAGAAATACGGTATCTATGAAGTTCTGCCGGAGGATTTCGCTCTCTGTGAGTATGTCTGCCCGTCAAAAATCAACATCCAGTCCATCATCGAAGACGGAATCAGTCTGATGCTGAAGGAAATGGCTTAATTTGAACTGCTATGAACGGATTAAGAAAATTAGTTGACAAAGTTAAGCCGACCTTTGAGAAAGGCGGCAAACTCGGATTCCTCCATTCGACTTTCGACGCATTCGAGACTTTCCTCTTCGTTCCGAATACCGTGACCACCAAAGGTGCGCACATCAGGGACTGCGTCGATTTGAAGAGAGTGATGATTATGGTGGTGATTTCACTGGTTCCGGCAATGCTTTTCGGTATCTGGAACACCGGTTACCAGCACTCTTTGGCTTACGGCCTCGACTGGGGCTTCTGGCCTATCGTGGGCTATGGTCTGGTGAAGGTCATTCCGCTCTACCTTGTATCTTATATAGTGGGTCTTGCAATCGAGTTCACCTCGGCTCAGCTGCGTGGACACGAAGTGAATGAGGGCTACCTCGTATCAGGTATGCTCATTCCTCTTATCGTGCCTGTGGATGTTCCTCTTTGGATGCTCGCGATTGCAGTGGCATTTGCAGTTATCTTCGGCAAGGAGTGCTTCGGCGGCACAGGTATGAACATCTGGAACCCGGCTCTCCTCACCCGCGCATTCCTCTTCTTCTCCTACCCAAGCAAGATGTCCGGTGACACCGTGTGGGTGGGCGGACTCGGAGCAGGTGAGAATGCCTGGTGCGGCGGTCCCGTTGCCGATGCTTTCTCAGGTGCAACCCCTCTCGCAAACCCGACTATGGCAGGTCTTGCAGACCACGGTTACTCCCTCCTGAATATGTTCCTGGGCACGGTTCCCGGCTCTGTAGGTGAGACTTCCGTAATAGCAATCCTGCTCGGTGCCATCATCCTGCTCGGAACGGGAGTGGCTTCCTGGAAGATTATGCTTTCTTCCGTAATCGGCGGACTTGCAGTGGGTTATCTCGGATATGCCTGCGGCGCAACCGACCTTCCGGGTTATTATCAGCTCGTTATGGGCGGATTCCTCTTCGGAACAGTCTTTATGGCAACCGATCCTGTGACTTCGGCTCAGACCGAGTGCGGAAAATGGATTTACGGATTCCTGGTCGGTGCACTTGCAGTGACAGTGCGTATCTGGAATCCTGGTTATGCCGAAGGAATGATGCTCGCCATCCTGCTTATGAACACCTTTGCACCGCTCATTGACCACTGCGTCATTTCCTGCTCAATCAGCAGGCGTGCAAAAAAAGTCAAAGTCGCAAAATAATTATTGATTATGAATACAAATAGCAATACATACACTGTCATCTACTCGATAGTTCTTGTGGTTGTTGTCGCTGCGATTCTGGCTTTCACTTCCCAGGCTCTCAAAGACAAACAGAACGAGAACGTCAAGTTGGAGACCATCACCAAGGTCATCTCCGCCGCCACTCAGGCCGATCCGGATTATGTGATCGCAGAAGATGCCGACATTCTCGAAGAATATCAGAATCTCATCTCAGATGCTCTCTTCGTGGATGCCAACGGCGAAAAGGCCGGTCAGATGAACATAGGCAAGGAAGACAAGAAGGCGATTGAAGTGGCTTCAACTTCCGACCTCAAGAAACAGAACGATATAATCAAGAAGATTGAGGCCGGCAATGCAGACGCAGCCTCCGAACTCAAGCTTCCCGTTTATGTCTTCAATATCACAGGACAGACAGTGACTGTCATTCCTTGCTACGGTGCCGGTCTTTGGGGACCTGTCTGGGGCTATCTCGCATTCGCAGAGGACGGCCGCACTTTCGACGGCGCAATCTTCGACCACAAGAGCGAGACTCCGGGACTTGGTGCAAAAATCACCGAGACCCCTTTCTACAGCCAGTTCAAGGGCCGCAGCATCACTGACGAAGGATATTTCGGAGTCATCAAAGGCGGAGCCAAGGACACTGAACACGAGGTTGACGCCATCTCCGGCGCATCCATCACTTCCGGCGCAGTGGGCACTACAGTCCGCACTTGGGTGAAATATTACCTTCCTTATCTCAACAAGCTCGCAGCCGAATCAGCTGCCGCACAGGAGCCTGTGGCTGAGGAAATTGTTGAACCAACAACAGAGGAGGAATAGGCTATGAAAGACATCAATTGGAAAGAAACGCTTCTCAACCCTATATTCAAGGGCAACCCTATTACGGTTCTGGTGCTCGGTATCTGCTCTTCGCTTGCAGTCACCGTACAGCTCAAGGGAGCCTGCGTGATGGCACTTTCTGTGATCATTGTCACCGGACTCTCAAGCTTCGTGGTTTCCCTCATCAGGAAATCCATTCCTAACCGTATCCGTATCATCGTGCAGCTCGTTGTGGTTGCTCTTATGGTAATCCTCGTGGACCAGGTGCTCAAGGCCTATGCCTACAGTGTCAGCAAAACCCTTTCGGTCTATGTCGGGCTCATCATCACCAACTGTATAGTGATGGGACGTATCGAAGCCTACGCTCTGGGCAACAAGCCGATTCCTTCACTTTTGGACGGTCTTGCAAACGGAGCCGGCTACGGAATGATACTCATCATCGTGGCATTCTTCCGTGAACTTCTCGGAAGCGGCACACTCTTCGGTTTCAGAATCATCCCTGAGGCTTTCTATACGGCAGGTTATATGAACAACGGTCTTGTAATCCTTCCTCCTATGGCTCTCATTCTTCTGGGCTGCATAGTCTGGATTCAGAGGGGCGTTCAGAAGGATCTTCAGGAAAAATAACAGCAAACTCGGTTATTATGGAATATTTAAGCTTATTCGTAAAGTCAATTTTCGTTGACAATATGATTTTTGCATACTTCCTCGGTATGTGTTCATACCTGGCAGTATCCAAAAACGTGAAGACGGCTTCCGGACTGGGTCTCGCCGTTATATTCGTACTTTTGATTACCCTTCCTGTAAACTATCTTCTGAATAAATACGTTCTTTCACCGGGAGCTCTCAGCTGGATACCGGGAATGGAGGGCGTGGACCTGAGCTTCCTCAGTTTCATAGTCTTCATCGCGGTCATTGCGGCAATAGTGCAGATTGTGGAGATGGTGGTGGAGAAATTCTCTCCGGCCCTTTATTCACAGCTCGGAATTTTCCTCCCGCTCATCGCTGTGAACTGCGCCATCCTCGGTGCATCTCTCTTTATGCAGGAGAAGGATTTCGTGAACGTCGGTGAGGCAACGGTATATGCCCTGGGTTCAGGTATAGGCTGGTTCCTCGCAATCGTATCCCTCGCCGCAATCCGTGAGAAAATGTCTTATTCAAACGTGCCTGCACCGCTCAAGGGCCTCGGCATCACTTTCATCACCGTGGGTCTGATGGGTATGGCATTTATGACTTTTATGGGTATTCAACTCTAACAGTGGAGGGTATTGGAAATGAATGAAATGACTATTACAATTATCAGTGCGATGGCGGTCTTCACCGTCGTCACTCTGGTTCTCGTATGCCTTCTGCTGATTATCAAAGGCTATCTCACCCCGAAAGGCAAGGTGAAAATCAACATCAATGAAGGCAAGAAGGAAGTGGAAGTGACTCCAGGCGGAGACCTGCTCCACACTTTGGCAGAGCAGAACATCTTCCTGCCGTCAGCCTGCGGTGGAAAGGGTAACTGCGGACAGTGCAAGTGCCGTGTGACTGAAGGCGGCGGTACCATCCTCCCTACAGAGGTGGGCTTCTTCAACCGCAAGCAGATCAACGACCATTGGAGACTGGGCTGCCAGGTGAAGGTGAAGGAGAATCTCTCCATCGTCATCCCTGACTCTGCACTCAGCGTCAAGAAACTCGAATGTGAGGTCATCAGCAACGACAACGTGGCCACCTTCATCAAGGAGTTCACAGTCAAGCTTCCTGAGGGAGAGCACCTTGAGTTCAAGAGCGGTGAGTACATCCAGATTGACATCCCTGCCTATGAACTCGACTTCAAGGACATCGATGTTTCCGACGAGTACAAGGGAGACTGGAACAAGTTCGGAATGTTCAATCTCCACACATCCAATCCTGTGGCGACAGTCAGGGCCTACTCAATGGCTTCATACCCTGGTGAGAAGGGCATCATAAAGCTCAACGTGCGTATCGCAACTCCTCCTTTCGACAGGAGCGTGCCTCGTGAGCAAGGTCCTAAGTTCCTTCCGGTCAATCCGGGTATAGGTTCTACCTATGTGTTCACACGCAAGCCGGGTGACAAGGTGATTATCAGCGGTCCGTTCGGAGAGTTCCTTCTTCCGAAGAACGACCCGGATTCTCAGGAGTACATCTTCGTGGGTGGCGGTGCAGGTATGGCACCTCTCCGCAGCCACATTATGGAGCTTTTCAAGACCTTAAAGACCAAGAAGGAAGTTCACTTCTTCTATGGAGCGAGGGCACTCGTGGAGGCATTCTACCTCGAAGACTTCGCTGCAATCGAGAAGGAGTTCCCGAATTTCCACTTCCACCTCGCGCTCGACCGTCCGGATCCGGCAGCCGATGCAGCAGGAGTGAAGTACGTGGCAGGATTCGTCCACAATGTGATGTACGAGACTTACCTCAAGAACCACGAGGCTCCGGAGGATATCAAATACTTTATGTGCGGCCCTCCTATGATGGTCAACTGCGTGAACCAGCTGCTTGACAGTCTCGGAGTTCCGGTTGAGAACATTCTCTACGACAACTTCGGCGCTTAGTCCTTGCAGTATCATTGAAGAGGGTAACTGACAGGTCAGACAGACTTTGCGGTTGCCCTCTTTTGAAATTTTCCATATATGGCTCCAAAAATATCCATTGTAGTACCCATTTACTCGGTTGAGCAGTACATAGAAAAATGTGCAGCCTCCATTCTCGAACAGACCTGGCCTGATACAGAGTTCATTTTTGTCAATGACGGCACGCCTGACCGTTCTATGGAAATACTCCGGACTTTGGTCGGGAGCAGATACAAGCATCTGGAATCAAGGATTCAGCTCATTGACCAGCCCAATGGAGGAGCTCCGGCCGCACGCAGGAATGGAGTGGAACATTCCACCGGTGATTATATCTTCTTCGTGGATTCGGACGACTGGATAGAGACGGATGCGGCTGAGTCCATTGCCCTCTGCGCAAGGGAAACTGATGCAGATCTCATATATTTCGGATTCTTCAAAGAAAAGAAGCGCAAGACGGTTGTGCGTTGTGACAGGGATTTCAGCAAAGCCGGGAAAATGGAGTTCATAAAGGCTCTGTACACCGGGAAGACCTATGGTTACAATGTCATAAAATGCTTCAGAAGAAGCCTCTACCTGCACGAGCCTTTCTACTGGCCCCGGAAGTGGATGCTGGATGACAGGTTTCTGGTGACCCAGCTGCTTTTCTTCAGCCGGTCGATGACCCGCCTGGAGAAGCCCCTGTATCATTACAGACGCGATAATCCCAATGCCGTGACTCGTCAGAAACGGGCCCTGAAGCGCCTGGATGCCTCTATCAATATGATGGATCTTTACCTTCATTACAGGGATTCTCTCGCAGACAGTCCGATTCAGGATGTCTATGGCAACATCCTCTATTATTGTGCCTGGAATGCCCTGCGCTACAATCTGCCTCTTTTTGAGATGTATCCCCAACTGCGTGCGGATGTGAAAAGACTGCCTGTCTCCCGGAAAAACATCTATCCTCTTTACAAGCAGTTATGGGTCAGATTCAGACTCAGGTAACTGTTGACTCGCCTGAATCGCTAAAGCTCAAAGCGGGATTTGTCGGGGAAGCGGATTTCCAAAGACTCTATGGCTGCTTTCTGAAGACTCAGAAATTTCTTTTCGCTCAAACGAACATCGTTGATGCACATTATCTTGCGTGTTGGGTTGAGGATGAATCGACGCAGAGATTCCGCAGTCGCTGTCGCCGCTGAAAAATGTTTGTTGGGAATTCTCTCATCCACGACTTTTCCGCTGTAATAGAGATAATCCAGAAACATATACTGGTTCAAGTCCCCGGCGGTTCTGGTACGGTGCCCCGAAGTCTCGGCAATTTCATCGGAAAATCTATCGTAAAGCTCTGTGCAGCTGCTCTTTAGCATAGGCATACAGATGTGCTGGGGACGTATGAATGTCAGGGACGGTTTCACTCCTGCTGCCCTGCGGGCGAGTCTGTCGGAATTCCGGCATATTTTCTTGTACATATTAGTACTGAGAATGTGCCGGCTGCATCCCATCACCACTTTGCCGTCCCGGAAGAAGTCTTCCCTGCGGAACGGGAGAAGCGGGAACAGGTCGTCGTTGAAGTACAGGTATTCCTCTTCGAGCCCGGGAATCCTGTGCAGGTGCATCTCAATGGGGTTGCAGTTGAATGTAGGCAGGAATTTCTCCGGGATTATGTCGCTGTGCATCACAATCTTAAGCTCAGACTGGTCCACCCATTGCGGCACTTGTGATGGATGAGAAACCACCAGATAGACATTCCTTATGAAAGTCATTTGTTTTTCGATTCCCCGGAGCAGATATTTAAGTGTGCCCCAGTCCCGGAAGCGTTTCTGCATAATGGACACATCCGTTGTTCTTTCGTAATCTCGTTTCCACACCGGGTCGTTCCCGTCCACATAAGTTATAACTGCATCCATAATTATCAGTTCTGGTTTATCAAATCCACATACCTTCGGGTAATGAGCCCATTTTCGTCGCATTCAATAAGGAAGGGTAGCACACTCAGGTCAAAACTGTCCATAAGTCTTCTGAATGTCTTTGGCGAGTGTTTTTCAATCCTATCCATATTGATTGTGAATATGTTCTGTTTCAATGATTTGGCTGCTTCCAACTGTGCGGTGCATTCTCCGCATCCTTCAGTGTGGAACACAATCACCACCTTGCCCCGTCCCCGAGAAATCCGGTCCAGCCTGAAAGTCCGTTCCCTGCCTCCGTTGAGTGAGCCCTTTACTCGGGTTCCCGGCATCCGGCTGCCTGGTCTTGCCCGGGACAGCAGATCTTTCTGAATCTGTGCAAATCCGATGACCATAAGACTGTCCTCAGCCGTGTCGAAAGGAGAGCCGTCGCAGAGTATGTAATTGTCTATCACGTATTCCAGAGCCTCTTTAGCTTCATTCCCACGCATAGTCACAAGTTCGTTGAACAGCTGCGAAACTGCCTTCTTCTCTGCATTTTTTCTTTGCTTGAGCAGTTCCTCCAGACTCTCGCAGTCCAGCATACGCCCTGCCAGAATCCCCTCGGAATCAATGAGGAACATTCTCGGAGTGGCGGTGACAGAGTATTTCCGGATGTAGTCCGATGCATTGTCGGGGTCGCAGAAATGTCGCGCCCCAATAAATCTCTCCTTGCGGAAGGCAGCCCATGCGGACATATCCGTCCCAGTGTAGAATGCATTGAGCGACAATTCTTTATGCTTAGCCATCATGGCCTCCAGTTGCGGAATTTCCAGCCTGCATTTCGCGCAATCCAGGTCATAGAAAAAAATCAGATTCAGCTTTCCTGCCACAAAACCATCCAGTCCGGCTTCCGGCAGCAGCGGGGCCTTCATTCCCAGCAGCGATTCCCTGTTGAAGTCCGCATAATTCCGTATCTGGGCCAAAGTGCTGTCGGCCAGGGAGCAACAGTCAGAGCAAAGTGGCAATATCCAGCGGTCTGCCACGTGTACAGCCACGTTTTCATCCCCCATGAGCAGAGAATTGCGGAAATGTTCATAGACCCGCATAGCCACCTCCAGCCCCATTCCCCGTTCATTTGCACTGTCTATTATGAAATCTGCCTCCTCCAGCTTTGTGCTGAGGTCAAAGCTGTCCAGTTCCCTCAGGTATTCCGAGAGTTTGTCATAGTCTGCCACCTGTGCCTTGAGTGTAGGCACACAAAGCAGAACTGCGAATATGAGGACGAGTCTTCGCATCAGAGAACTATGCCTTCCGGGATGAATGCGGAATAGTCTCCGCCGTGTTTTATGATGTCGCGGACTGCGGAAGATGAAATATGGGCGTATTCTTGGCAGGTCGGTATGATGACTGTGTCAATTTCGGGAGCCAGTCTGTGGTTGGCATCGGCTATGGACCTCTCCGTCTCGAAGTCAATCATATTCCTCACTCCTCTGATGATGTGCCGGATTCCCAATTCCCGGCAGCAGTCCACAGTCAGATTGTCGTAGGCAATCACAGTCACTCCGGAGAGACCGCAGGTGGCCTGCCGTATGATGTCCAGTCTTTTTTCCTTGTCGTAAAAGCCCCGTTTGTCGGAATTTATACCCACTGCCACCACCACCTGGTCGAACATGGTGAGGGCGCGTTTGAGAATATTGAGGTGACCGGCCGTGAAAGGGTCGAACGAACCCGGGAAAAGGGCTCTTGTCACTTTATGTGTGTTTTCTTCAGCCATTTGTATGAAAAATTACAATGTCCAGTCTATCCCGCTGAGGCCTCTGCTTTCGAGATATGAATTTGCTGCGGAGAAGTGCCTGCATCCGAAAAATGCGCCCCTGGCCAGCGGTGACGGGTGGGCTGCCTCCAGAATCAGATGCTTCCGACCGTCTATGAGAGCTTTCTTGCTCCTGGCGAAATTTCCCCAAAGCATAAACACAACTCCATCGCGTTTTTCGCTTATGGTCCTGATTACCTCGTCTGTGAAAATGTCCCAGCCGATGCGGCTGTGCGATGCTGCGGCTCCTTCCCGGACAGTGAGGATGGAATTGAGCAGGAGCACCCCCTGTGTGGCCCATTTTTCAAGATTGGTGCGGCCGGACATCCTGACGCCCAGGTCAGACTCGATTTCCTTGAAAATGTTCTTCAGGGAAGGGGGAGCAGGCACACCGTCGGGAACGGAAAAAGACAGACCCATAGCCTGTCCTTTTTCGTGGTAGGGGTCCTGACCGAGTATTACTGCCTTCACCTTGTCCAGCGGTGTGAGGTCAAACGCCCTGAATATGTCCCTGCCAGGAGGGAAGATTACTTTTCCCTCCCTTTTCTCTCTGTGAATGCAGTCCGCCAAAGCAGCGAAATAGGGTTTTTCAAACTCCGCAGCGAGGGCTTCCTTCCAAGATTTCTCAATTCTGACTTCCATTTCACTCAAGTGTAAAAAGTGCAGCGACCTATTCAAAAACAGCCTTCAGAACTTCCTGTATGTCTTTGACATAGATAAAATCGAGCCCTTTGACATAGATGGGCTTGATGTCCTCCACGTCCTTGCGGTTGTCCTCGCAGATGACTATGGTCTTGACGCCTGAACGCTTTGCGGCGAGGATTTTCTCCTTGATGCCACCCACCGGCAGTACCTTGCCCCTAAGTGTCATCTCTCCGGTCATTGCAATGCCGCTGCGGATTTGTCTGCCTCTGAATGCGGAAACCATAGAGGTGACCATTGTTATTCCGGCAGAAGGACCATCTTTCGGAGTGGCCCCTTCAGGCACGTGCAGATGGACATCCTTAGCTGCAAAATCGTCGTATTCCAGCCCTGTCAGTTCAGGATGAGCCTTGAGGTACTGGTAGGCTATGGTGGCGGATTCCTTCATCACGTCGCCCAGATTGCCGGTCATAGTCAGTATTCCCTTGCCCTTGCTCACCGAACTCTCAATGAAGAGTATTTCTCCGCCCATTTCGGTCCAGGCCAGTCCAGTCACCACTCCCGGTGCCTCGTTGCCCTTCTGCAAGTCGTGGAAGGCTACAGGCAGACCGAGGTATTCCTTCAGGTGCTCCGGCTTGATGCTTGAAGGCACCTTCTCCTCAAGGGCAATCTTCTTAGCCGTCACCCTCGCAATTTTGGCAATCTGCTTCTCCAGACTTCTCACTCCGGATTCGCGGGTGTATTTGTCTATAATCTCAGTCAACGCGGCCTTGCTGATTTTGAGCGACGGAAGTCCGTGTTCCTCCTTCTGGCGCGGCACGAGATAGTGTTTGGCAATCTCCAGTTTCTCCTCGGCCAGGTAGCCGCTGACAGAAATCATCTCCATACGGTCGCGCAAGGCAGGCTGGATGGTGGAAGTGGTGTTGGCCGTGGTAATGAACATCACTTTTGAGAGATCGTAGTCCACGTCGAGGTAGTTGTCGTGGAAAGTCGAGTTCTGCTCCGGGTCAAGGGCTTCGAGAAGCGCTGAGGAAGGGTCCCCGCGGAAATCGTTGCTGATTTTGTCAACCTCGTCCAGAACTATCACCGGATTGGATGTGCCGGCTCTCATTATTCCGTTCAATATACGCCCCGGCAGGGCTCCGATATAGGTTTTCCTGTGTCCCCGGATTTCCGACTCGTCGTGCATTCCGCCCAGGGATATCCTCACATATTTTCTGCCCAGGGCCTTCGCAATGGATTTTCCCAGACTGGTCTTGCCCACACCCGGAGGGCCGTAGAGGCAGAGAATAGGGGATTTCATATTTCCCTTGAGCTTCAGGGTGGCCAGATACTCGATGATTCTGTCCTTCACGCTGTCTATCCCGTAATGGTCCTCGTCCAGCACCTTCATCGCGTGCTTGAGGTCAAGATTGTCTTCGGAGTACTTGTTCCACGGCAGGTCTGTAAGGAACTGCAGGTAGTTGAGCTGTATGCTGTAGTCAGGGGAGGAAGGGTTCTGCCTTTCGAGCTTGAGCATCTCCTTTTCGAAGATGGCTTGCACCTCGTCCGACCAGCCTGCCTGGGCTGCCTTTTCGCGCAGTTTTGCCATGTCCTCCTCGTCGTCCATTCCCAACTCCTCCTGGATGGTCCTGAGCTGGCTATTGAGGAAATATTCCCTCTGCTGCTGGTCCATCTCCCCCTTCACCTTCATATTGATTTCATTCTTGAGCTCCACAATCTGGCATTGCTCCACAAGCAGTTGCAGCAGCCTTTCGCCCCTTTCCTCAACCGAGGCTAAGCCCAGCAGCTCAATCTTCCCGATGAAGTTCTCCAGCTCAATGCTTTCGGATATGAAGTTCACAAGGTATTCGAAATTGTTGATGGACCTCAGGGCACTCAAGGCCTCCTTCGGAACATAACTGTTGCTGCTGAGTATGAAAACGGCTTTTTCCTTGATTTGATCGGCCGTGAGCTTGAGGCGGCTCTTGTCTCCTGAAGGCTTGTAGTCCGTCAAGTATTGCACGACACCCGTCATATATGGCTCCTCGTTATAGACCGCGTCCAGATGGAAACGTCCATAGGCTGTGAGTATGGCAGTCGTGGTGCCGTCAGGCAGTTCTATGACTTTCACCACCTTGGCCACGGTACCGTAGTCGTAGAGGTCTTGCAACTCCGGCTCTTCGGCTTCGATGTTGGTCTGTGGAACGGCTCCGATGAATAAGCCTTTCTTGTCCGCATCGTGTATGAGTTTCAGGGACTTTTCCCTGCCTATGCTGACAGGAAAGGTCGTGCCCGGAAAGAGCACGACGTTCCTCAGGGCGAGAATCGGCAGGGTCTTCGGAAGGGAATCGGCACTCACGTCAAATGACGGGTCTCCGAGAGGTTCCATAGGTATTATGCTGATTTCGGCTCTTGCGGGGGAAAGGTCGTCGTTGAATATGTCTTTCATATTAAAAATCTGTATGTCTGTCAATGCTCTGTCGTCGTTTGTTCCAATACTGACAAAATGTCACTGTCCGTTGGGGCGGCGACGGGGTCCAATATATGGTCAATGATTGTGCCACTGCCGAAAAGGAATCCGAGACGCTTTGTACGTGGCAAAGTTGATGTTTTTTTTGTAATTTGAAAAATAAAGTATAATTTTGCGAGGATTTAGGCTCTATATGAGTCTGATAGGGGTCTCACCCGGGTCAGTTCGGTGGTTGATGAGGGTATTGTGATACCCCGCAAGCATAAATTTGAATAGTTTTAACATTTTATATTTGAAATTATGACAAAGGCAGAAATCGTAAATCAGGTTGCTCAGTCAACCGGAGTTCAGAAAGACCAAGTACTTGCCGCTGTTGACGGCTTTATGGAGGCAGTTAAGGATTCCCTCGCAAAGGGTGAGCCTGTTTATCTCCGCGGATTCGGTTCTTTCATCATCAAGCACAGGGCAGAGAAGACTGCCCGCAACATCACCAAAGAGGTGACTATCACCATTCCGGCACACGATATTCCGGCTTTCAAACCTTCAAAGGCTTTCGTGGGTCAGATTAAAAAATAATTAACCTTTTAACAACTAACTCATTATGCCAAACGGTAAAAAACATAAGAGGCATAAGATGGCAACCCACAAGCGTAAGAAGAGATTACGCAAGAACAGACACAAGAAGAAGTAGTCTTCATAGCGTGTCTGCCATTAAGGCAGTCTTATAGAAAAGAGGAGGCTGGCCCGGGCGGCCGGTCTCCTTTGTTGTAAAGTAGGCAGAGTCCTACTATGTCCAATCAATAATTCAATGGAAGAGGGAAAAGAATCCGTAAAAGACCTTGTTGTGGAGGTCAGTTCCTCGGAGGTGTCCATCGCTCTGATGGAAAACCACAGGCTGATTGAATTCAACAAGGAATCCGTCGAAGGGCACAGTTTTTCGGTGGGGGACGTTTACCTGGGAAAGGTGAAGAAGCTCCTGCCGGCTCTGAATGCCGCTTTCGTGGACATCGGTGACGAAAAGGAAGCATTTATCCACTACCTCGACCTCGGACTTTATTTCAATGCCTTCGACGAATTCGTCAAAAGGGCAAATCCCAATGCGGACCTCAAGGGAATGTATTCCCATATCAAGATCGGGGCTCCGCTCGAAAAGGAGGGACGCATCGAGAAGGTGCTCACCCCCGGGCAGCTGATAATAGTCCAGATTGTCAAGGAGCCGATTTCCACCAAAGGTTCGAGACTTACCGCTGAAATTTCATTGGCAGGACGTAACATTGTACTTCTACCATTCGCCGACAAGGTGAGCATTTCTCAGAAAATCGCATCCAAAGAGGAGCGGCGCAGACTTGAGACCCTTGTCAAGAGCATTCTCCCGAAAAACTACGGGGTCATCATACGTACGGCAGCAGAGGGGCGTAACGCCGCAGTCCTCGATGCCGAACTTATGTCCCTGATAGGGAAGTGGGAGTCTTCCTGGAAGAAAATCTCCACTTTCAAGAAGGTTCAGATGCTTTTCACCGAGTACAGCAAGACCACCACAATTCTGAGGGACTTGCTCAACGATTCGTTCAGCAACATCTACATCAACGATGAGCGCATCTTTGAGGAGACCCGCAAGTACATCTCCCTCATTTCTCCGGACCAGGAGAAAATAGTCAAGCTCTATCAGGGCAGGGAACCGATCTTCGACCATTTTGAGGTCACCAGACAGATAAAGAGCTCTTTCGGCAAGGTTGTGCCAATCCGTCAGGGGGCATATCTTGTGATAGAACACACCGAAGCTCTGCACGTGGTGGATGTGAACAGCGGCACGAGGGCCAAGAACAAGGAGCAGGAGCAGAACACCTTCGATGTAAACTGCTATGCTGCCGAGGAAATAGCCCGCCAGCTCCGGCTCAGGGATATGGGTGGAATCGTTATCATCGATTTCATCGATATGGAAACCCAGGAGCACCGCAACGAGCTGTACAAATATATGATGAAACTTATGGAGGGTGACAGGGCAAAACACAACGTATTGCCGCTCACCAAGTTCGGTCTGATGCAGATTACCCGTCAGAGGGTGCGCCCGGCCATAGAGATGAATACTCTCGAAGTGTGTCCGGTATGCCACGGCACAGGCAAGATTTCCTCCAGCATCGTCATTGATGAAGCTATTGAAAGAAAACTGGCTTTCTATGTGAAGGACAAGAAGATGACTTCGCTGATTCTGAAGGTAGGTCCGATTTTAGGTGCCTATCTCGAAAAAGGCAGTCTTTTCGACCCGAGCATCATAGCCAAGTGGAAGAAAAAGTACAAGTGCAAACTGAAGCTCGAGACTTCCTCGGACTTCACAGTTCTGCAGAATGAATTCTATGATGAAAAAGGTGGCAGGCTTGAATAGGCCTGCCCTTTTTTTGCTTGCAAAAAGGGCATTTGGTACCACCAACCACGGTTCCCCGTACGAAATGCCACCGCATAGCCATTTGGTACCACCGACGGGCATTCCCCGTACGAAATGCCATCAGACAGCCATTCGGTACCACCAACCACGGTTTCCCGTACCAAATGCCACCGCATAGCTATTTGGTACCACCAACCACGGTTTCCCGTACCAAATGCCACCTCAGAGCCGTTTCGTACCACCAGCCACGGTTCCACGTACCAAACAATTGTTATTTCTTTGCTGAAAGAGGAAAAATGCTGTCAATTTCATACTGCGACAGACCCAGCAACCGGCGGATCTGTCCGTTTGAGGATCGATAGTCATAATGGAGGATTTTCGCAATGTCTATCTTTTGGGCATTTGAAAGATCCTTTATTCTGCTCTCCTGATAGCGCTCCTGAAGAATTTTCCTGAGTTGAGAAAACAGTTCACTGTCAGTAAGAAATTCTCCATCATCAAGATCTGCCGCCAAATTGCTGTAAGCCTCCACATTCTTGCTGACCATTGAGAAGTAATGGTGGGCATCTCTGAACATTGCCATCCCTAAATCGATTGAACAGTAAGAAGTTGGAGAAATGCAACTGCAATCACAAGTTTTGTTTGCGGCCGAAGGGCATTGCGAAATGAGATTCCAGTCTCCGGGAAGTTGAGGGTTCCTGCCCCTGAACATAAGCCGTAATTGACTGACAGTTTTGTCTTTAACTTCTCCTGCTTCGGGAGACCTGTTGAAATAATGGCTGCTGGTCCCCCAAGGATAACTGAACGGCGTGTGATCCGGATGTACTACATAGCCATTCCTGTTGGTATATACAATATTGTTCCGCATTGCCTGGAGATCCGAAATTGGCTTGAGTTGAAGCTGCAGTTTTCTTATGTGTGGAAGGCTCCTTGCCAATCTCTTGCAAATGAAACTGAAAAAATCCTCAATATCGTTCTCCCTGCCGCTCAGGATAAAATGAAAATGATTGCTCATAATCTGGAAAGCAATGATTTTCAATTGTTTCATATACACAAATGCAGCCTGTGCAATCACATTCATACAGAAATTGTAATCACAATCACTGCTGAATACTGTCGGGGTGTCCCTCCCGGAAGTGTATCCGTGCCAATAATTTTTTTCACTGTCGAAAGAGGTTTGGCAAGCCCTCTCATCTTTTCCGAAATCCATATCTTTTTCATTTATAAATAATTTAAGTTTCGCAAGTGATTCAGGCGGCAGGTTGTAGTTGTTG
>JALFGP010000125.1 GCA_022777205.1 Rikenellaceae bacterium | reverse complement strand
CCCGGTTTCCAGAAGCCGATACCATAGCGGGCCGCAGCAGATTGCAGAAAATCATAGACTTCCCTATTCGTCGCCTCAGCTGCAGGAAGGTCCTTCTCCACCCCGTCGCAGGCACAGATCAAATGGTCGCAATGTACGGTGGAGGGCACAGCAACGGCATCCCGTCCCGCATTCATAAACTGGAGCAGAGCCATCTGGGCCGTAGCATCCTGCATCGCCACCCTGTCCGGCCGGAAAAAAGCATAGTCTTCCAGACGCTTCAATGGCCTCAGCTGCCCATCGTCGTACAAATGGGCATACAATATCTTCTCCGCGAGAGTCATCGGCCGTCCGAGCATAGCCCTTGACTTTGCCACACGCTGAGAGTACCGGGCATAATGTCCCTGCAACATTTCAAAATCAAAAATCATAAAACACCTTATTTCTGAAAATCCTTAATTCTCTGTTCCTCGCTGCGTCTGCACACCAGGATGCGACCGTCCTTCGCTGAGACTATATAGCCTTCAAGTCCCTGAAGTACAACTCTTTCCGCATCTTCGACATGGACCACGCAATCCTTGCAGTCGTAGAAGGCGACATTGCCCACAGCAGCATTCCCATCCTCATCCTTGCACAGTTTGTCGTGCAGGGAAGCCCAGTTGCCAAGGTCGCTCCAGCCGAAATCCGCCGGATGCGTGAAAACCCTGCCCTCCCGGGAAGCCGGCTCCATCACTGCAAAATCGATGGAAATCCTTTCGCAGGCCGGGAAAATGGTCTCAACATCGCCTGTGGCTATGATTTCGTCCATATCTGAGGCAATATTCGGCTTGTATGTGGATATCATATCGGTGATAGTCCGGACATTCCATACGAAAATCCCGGCATTCCACAGATAGTTGCCCTTTTCGAGATATTTTTTGGCAGTGTCCAGATCCGGTTTCTCCTTGAATTCCTTCACGGAGCAGATTTCGCCCTCCGCAACAGCTCCGGTTTCCACATAGCCGTAACCGGTTTCCGGTCTTGTAGGCCTGATGCCTATGGTCACAACAGCATCCCTTTCAGCAGTGAAATTCAACGCATTACCTATCACCTTCCGGAATGTTTCCGGGTCCATCACAACGGCATCCGAAGGGGTCACCACCACATTTGCCTGCGGGTCCTCGTTTCTGATGCTCCAGCAGGCCCAGGCTATGCAGGGAGCCGTATTGCGTGCAGCGGGCTCAGCCAGGATATGCTCCGGGTTCAACTGCGGGAGCTGTTCCTGCAGAGTCTGCACATAGTCTCTGTTTGTGACCACCCATACATTTTCCGGCCGTGCAATGCCTTTGAAACGATCCAACGTCATCTGAATCATAGTGCGGCCGCAACCGAGTATATCTATGAACTGTTTTGGATATTGTGCGGTACTGAGAGGCCAGAAACGGCTGCCGATGCCACCGGCCATAATGACTATATGATTCATAACACTACTATTTTCATCATTTTCGCAAAAATACATATTTATTCGAATATTCCGAAACTTAAAAAGGCCCGGCATCCTTTTTTTTGAATTTATTAGAGTATTGCATATCTTTGCAGGTTATGAATATTTCAAAAGAAGATTTCAGACTGAGAGTATTTCTGACTCTCGCGCAGGAAGGCAGTTTCACCAGAACCGCCGCTGTGCTGGGAAAGACCCAGCCTGCCATAAGCGCAAGTCTGTCTGAACTGGAGAAAATCTATGGCCTCAAGCTGGTCGAAAGGGGTAAATCCGGCAACAGTCTCACCCCTGCAGGGAAAGTATTTCGGGACTATGCTGAAAGGGTTGAAGGAGCCTACAGGGACTTGGACCGGCTTTGCGCTATGTTGAGGGAGGAAGAAAGGGCTTCTGACGAAGCAAGCTTGGCCGCCCAAACCTTGGGATGCCTGCTTCCAGTCCTGCGCAAGATGGATTTATCACTTGCGGAACAGATTGAACAATTATTGAATACTCAAACAGATAAGAAATGAAACGTATTTTCAGTTTCCTTGCGGCAATAGCCATTTCGGCAGCCGCATTCGCGCAAGGAGCGCAGCAACTTCCGAACGACCCCGAGGTCAGGGTGGGCAAGTTGGACAACGGAATGACCTATTATATAAGACATAACGACAAGCCTGCACAAAGGGCTGAGTACTACCTCGCAACCCACGTGGGAGCGATTCAGGAGACACCGGACCAGGACGGACTGGCCCATTTCCTGGAGCATATGTGTTTCAACGGAACCAAGAATTTCCCAGGGAAATCCCTGCTCAACTATCTCCAGAGCATAGGCGCCTCGTTCGGCGGCAACATCAACGCATCCACAGGAGTGGAGGTGACCACCTATATGCTCAACAACATGCCTACCACCCGCGAGGGCATCATCGACACCTGCCTGCTCGTGATGCACGACTATTCGCATTTCGTGACCTGCGACCCTGTGGAAATCGACAATGAAAGAGGAGTCATCATTGAGGAGAGAAGGACCAGGAGGTCAGCCGAATGGAGACTCCACGAGCAATCCCTTCCTTATTATTATGGGGACAGCAAATATGCAGGATGCACGCTCATAGGTAGCCAGGAGAACCTCGAAAGCTTCAAACCGGAAAGCCTCACCAATTTCTACAAGACCTGGTACCGTCCTGACCTTCAGGCGCTGATTGTTGTGGGAGACATTGATGTGGACAGCATTGAAGCCAAAATCAAGAGCACTTTTGCCGACATCCCTGCAGCGGAGAATCCAAAGCCGAAGGATGTGATTATGATACCCCGCAATGAAGAACCGCTGATAGGAATACTCACGGACCCTGAGAGGAGCAACAGCAGCATCGAAATTCTCTGGAAGACCGAGGCCACTCCGATTGAGTTCAACAGCACAGATATGGGCTTCCTCACCGATCTGGCCAAAAGCATAGTCTATCAGATTATGGCAGAGAGATTTGAGGACTTGCGCAGCAAACCGGACGCACCTTTCCTCTATGCAAGTCTGGGAATAGGCAACCTCTGCGAGACCTGCGAAGTGACCGAAGTGACAACATCCTTCAAGGATGGAGAATATGAAACGGCTCTGCGCGCAGTCCTGACCGAAGTGGAGAGGATGAGACGCTACGGGTTCACTGCTTCCGAAATCCAGAGGGCAAAGGACAATATCCTGAGTGGATACGAAAAAGCCGTAGAGGCAGCCGACACCCGCAAGAACGCCGAGTTCGTATGGCCCCTCATCAACAACTTCTTCTACAACCAATCCTTCCTCACCCCTCAAATCAGGCTCCAGCTTGCTCAGATGATGCTTACCAATCTTCCTGACGAGATTTTCAATGCGGTGGCGAAGGCCTGCATAGACGACCACAGCCTCACAATCATCTACAAGGCACCGGCAAAAGAGGGTCTGAGCCATCCTACCGAGGAGCAGATTGCGGGCATACTCGCAGAAGTGCAGGCAAGCGAAATCGAGGCTCCTGTGGAGACCGAGGTGGCATCAGAGTTTGTGGACCCGGCATCCCTCAAGGGCTCAAAGGTTACCAAAGAACTCTCGGGTCCTTGCGGCTCAACCGTATGGATGCTCAAGAACGGAGTGAAGGTGATTGTGCTCCCTACGGAATACAAGAAGGACCAGGTGATTTTCAGCCTCAGCAAGGACGGTGGAAAGACTCTTCTGAGCAATGAGGAACTCTATAGCGTGGAGGACAATATCTTCACCCTCTTCAACAGGAACTGCGGAATTTCCAAATTCTCAGGTACGGAAGTGGGCAAGATGCTCTCAGGCAAGAACCTTTCAATCAGCACTCAAATCAACGACATACGTCACGGATTCACAGGCCAGTCCACTCCGAAGGACCTTGAAACGGCCCTCCAGATTCTCTACCTCAATTTCGCAGACCCGCGTTTTGACCCGGAGGAATTCAACCTCGGCATCAGCCAGATAAGGGCAGTGCTCCCCAACATCATCAACCAGCCGAACTTCAAATTCCAGAACCAGATGGTCCGGAGCATCTACGGAGGCAATGAAAGAATGGTTCTTATCAATGAGGACGTGCTCGAAAAGGCAAGTCTGGCCACTTACGAGAAAATCTACAGGAGGCTCTTCTCCGACGCAGCAGGGCTGACTGCAGTCTTTGTGGGCAATATCGACCTTGAGACCTTCAAGCCTATGTGCGAGAAGTACCTCGGTTCAATAGCCAAGGGCAAGAAGGCCACAAAATGGAATCTGAAGAACTATCCTGTGCCGGTCAAGGGTGAGGTCATCAACCATTTCACGACTGATATGCAGACTCCGAAGAACACCGTTTTCGGACAGTATTCCGCAAATATCCCTTATTCCGTCAAAGCTGAAATCACTATGAATGCCGTAAGCTACATTCTCGATATGATTTACACGGACACTCTGCGTGAAGAAGAGGGTGGAACCTATGGTGCCCAGGCTATGACGGATATAGAGTATGAGCCTGTGGAGTCCGCCACACTCCAATTCTATTTTGAAACCAATCCTACTCAGTGCGACAAACTCATAGAGCTCGCAAAACAGGGCATCCGCAAACTTGCGGAAGAAGGTCCGACCCAGGAACAGATGACACGCACCAACGAGTATTTCAAGAAGCTCGTTTCCGAAAAGAGAATCAACAACGGCTATTGGTCCAAGTGCATACTCGAAAACCTGCGTCTGGGCATAGACTACGACAAGGAGTATGAGGCTGCCGTCGGAAGTCTGAATCCGGAGGAAATCAAGGCTGCCGCACAGGCATTCCTCACCCAGGGCAATTATGTCGAAGTGGTGATGAGCCCGGACAAAGTGGCTGAAAGAGAATAATATGGCAAGTTATCTGCAAATCGAAAACATCTC
>JALFGP010000109.1 GCA_022777205.1 Rikenellaceae bacterium | reverse complement strand
CCGCATAAGATTTGATTGAAAAATGATTGCGTAAAGCAATCGTGCTGGTATTGTCGGCAAAAAAAATCGTCCGTAAAGTTTAAAACACTTTACGGACGATTCGGTAGTATCTGAATGTTGGTGAGAATGTTACCAGATGGGTTCATGGTCTATGCTGAAAGTGCCGAGCGACACCTCCTCCTCTAAAAGCGGGAGACTGCTGTTGCCTACGGTGATATCTACGTAGATAGGGAAGTGGTCGGAAGCATCAGTGATGGTGCAGCATGACACCTGCTTGCAAACCTTTGCCTCTGTTACCCATACATCAGGTCCGCCTTTCCAGAGGAAGATGTAGTCGATGCAGATCAGGTTGTCCGGCTGGTCCGGATTGTAGAATGTGGACTGGTCCGTTCTGGACAGCACTCTCCATTCGGATGTGAAGTCCTTCAACTCTACTGCGTATGGTCTGGTGTTCATGTCCCCGCAGAAAATCACCGGTTTGCCTTTCTTCGCGTACTCGGCCTTGACCTTGTCGGTAATCTTCTTGGCGTGAACCGTGAAGGCGTCTTTCTGAAGGTGGGAGCCTAATAGGATAAAGTCCTCAAATTCCATGAACAGGCATACTCTGTCCTCATTATATTCGACAGTTGAAGATTCCAGTTTATTCAGTGTGAGGGAGGTCGGACTGCCTATAAGCTTCAGTTTGTTGGGATTATAGGTAATCATATTGCCCATACCGAGTTTTGCACTTTGATAGTATTTTTCCCAACCTAAATTTTTTGCAATAGTCTCTGCGTCATTAGAAAATAAACCGCTTTTGACCTCATTCATTACCGCCACATCTGCCTTGAGTTCCCTGGTGACATCGGCGATCAACTTGGCGCTTGAAATTTCGCTTTTAGAGCATTGGCCGATATTATAGGACATAATCCTGTACTTCTTGTCAGCCTTGAATTCGAGCTGGGCGAAGCGGTGGACATATCCAGAAATGAATTCCTTGGACAGGAGGCTTCTGTTCATTGACCCTGACGCTGATGTGAATGTAACATCCACACGGTCAGACTTTTGCGAAGGCACGACAATGTAGAATGGCGCGGCCTTGGATTTGTCGAGGACGGGTGCATTCAGCGTCTTGAGAGTGTAGGTCTTGCCGTTCTTGAAAGAGACTGCTATGCTGCTCAGCTTGTCGATGCCTTTCATCTGGAAACAAAGAACGCTCGACTTGCATTCGAGCATTACCGAGTGCTCTTTGGTGCCGGACGGATTGTGATATGTGAGAGTCATGGCAGACGGGTCGAAAGTACCTGTCGTGTAATTCTGTGTGGCAGGAACGTTTCCGGCATTGGTGGCAGGGAAGATGACATCTGTGATTACTTTGTGGCCGCGAGCGCCGCTTTTGTATTCAAATGTTCCTCTTGTCGAGCCCGCACCGGACTTCAGGCGGAAAACGGATTGGCCTGCATCGCCTGTTACAGCGACTTCGTCACCTTCGGACCACAGGAGACTGAACTGTCCTGCGTTTTCACTTCCGAGGGTAACCTTGCTTTCGGAACTGCTTATACCGATTACCAGCTCGTCGATCGGGCCACCGTTATCTTCTTTTGTGCAGCCCGCTGCCAACAATGCGGCAGCGAGCAACATATGACAAATTCTTTTCATAAAGTTCTACGGATTAGTAGATATCCAGTTCGGCTACTTTCATTTTATTAGCAGCGCCAGCTTCGGCAGCATCGTCCCAACATTGGAAGAAATGAATTACGAGATATCTAGCGTCTCTTTCGTTCGATAATGGTAGTTCCCAATATTTCTCCATTTTTGAGCCATAACAGTCGGTTATCGATTTATCAATGATGTTGTATTTTTTATCTTCAGTTGAGTATCTTATAGCATAAAATTTTTCTTCTGCCTTACTTTCAAAACTAGCTGTCGTACCAAAATCTTTAATATAATCATTGGTTAATTGACCCTCTTTAAGGAAAGATGCAAATACAATAGCAGGGGCATTATAACCATCTGAAACAGTAATTGTTGTGCCCTCAACCTTATAGGTGGATGTTTTTTTTGTTTCAGGCCCTTTGATCTTCAGACCTTTTATATGCTCTGTTTTTCCTAAGTCTATAATCACCTTGTGTGGTCCTGCCATGGAGCCTTTGGAATTTCTTCTGAACTCCCACCAGGAAAGATCATTACCGTCAATCATATATTGTCCAAGTCCGAGTGGCGTCTGATTTGACACGCTTGTTTCTCTTTCAGAACCTATATATTTGATTGTCCATTTCGCCTTTTTGCTTAGTGTCCACTCCGGAAAACGATGAAGGGTGCCGGCTTGGAATGCAGTTAAGTTTCTTGGCGTCTTAACCTGAATTGCACCATTTTTCAGATAAACGTATGCGATTCCGTTACAGTCTTTTAGCATCGGCTGAATGGATAAGTAGAAGTTTGTGGCCTGACCTTTGGAGAGTTTTACTCCGTTTGGACAGTTCAATGTGACGGTAGCTGTACGACCATCCATATTCTGCCATTTCACTGCGGTTACGATATCATTATCATCGAATCCCTTAATCGGAATACAAATGATACTGCTTAACGGCTCCAGCACAATCTTATCCGCTGCATTGTTTCTGTGGAAATACATCACCGCTGCATTCTTGTCGAAATTGCCTTCCTCATAGCTCTGAGTCTGATCTTTCGGCACCAATAATGAGATATCCGTAATCAGTTCTTTACCCTTAACCGCAGATGCAGGATATACCACATCCACAATATTTGTTACTTTAGGGGAACCTTCCACGAGCTCAAAGACTCCATTTGCAGTGCCGGCACCGTTTCTAAGGCGATAAACTAAGATATTCTGCCCTTCTACGCCCATATTCTCTATCACCGCAATCTCATCACCTTCGCTCCATACGATAGGGAACAAATTGTTCTCTTTATCTTCAGTTCCAAGCTGTGTCTTCGTAGAAGCCAAGCCGATTTCCAGAAGCGCTTTCTCTCCGGTCGGTTCATTGTTCGGCTGAACATTCTCTTTAGCGCAAGAAGCCATGACAATCATAGCCATTGCCAATACTGACAGTTTTTTCATTACCATTCCTCCTCGTAGATAGTTAAACCCTTGATATTACTATCAACCTGACTGCTGATAGCAGCGAATGCCTGCTCCCCAGATATTTCCACAATGGAGATTTCAGGACTTTTGTAATTCTTTGTTTGTACCATTTCTTTATTATTATATATTGTTAATTAATTTATTATCAGCATCATGACAAATGCCTATTCGTCGAAAGCATGCGCTGCATCCTCCTCGTCCATCATGGCGAGGAGCTTCGCATTTTCTTCGGCTGTAGTCTTTCCGGAAAGGTATTTATCTATCAGTGAATGAAATCTTTCGGTTTCCATATTCTGTGGTTGTGCTATATATATCCACAGAATCCATAAAACCTTACAAGAAAATTGAAAAAGTTATAAAATTTTGCTCAACTCAAGATTACCGCCAGCATCAGAGACAACAGATGAACACATACATCCTGCGCAATCTGACTGTCGCATCCGCATTGCTTACCAGGAAGCAGGGCTGGAAATCTGGACGGAAAGAAGTGGGCGCCGCTACCTGACAAAGCCTATAGTTTCACTGCCCGTCAGGGCAAATGGATAGGAGCCAAGTTTGGCTTTTTCTGTAATCGCCACGCCTCAAAGAATGACGGCGGATGGCTCCGCATCGACTGGGTAAAGGTCACGGACTGAAATCTGCCCTACACTCCCAAGAATCATTGGTTCCATTATCTTGAAACCATCAATGTTCGGATGGACACCGTCTCTGGCGATTGACCTCGGAAGTCCTCCTTCTTCATTCTTCATTGCAGAGTGGTAGTCCACATAAGTAATCTTTGAGGACTCCGCATATTCCTTGAGCATCTTGTTCAAGGCCACAATCTGCTCGGCTGCATCAGTCACCTCCTTCCTCCAGGTAAACTGGGTGCAAGGCAGTACTGAGCAAAGGACAGGCTTGATTTTGTTTGCCTTGGCAAGCTCGCACATGGAGATGATATTCCCGAGAATGTTTTTCAGGGCAATCTCACCGTTGTTTCTGGCAATGTCGTTGGTCCCGGCAAGGATGACGACATACTTTGGGTGCAGGTCTATTACATCCCTTCTGAAGCGGACAAGCATCTGGGAAGACGTCTGTCCGGAGATTCCTCTGCCGAGAAAATTATTGTCAGTAAAGAAATCCGGATCCGTCCTGTACCAGCCTTCTGTGATGGAGTCTCCCATGAATACAGCCACCGGTTTGACTTTCACAGTGTCGTTTGCGGAAGCGTACTTGCCGAATTGTGCCCAATCCTGAGCCTTCATAACTGATGATGAGAGGCATATCACAGCCAATGCAAATAAAAATTTTTTCATGGTGTCAGTGTCTATTTTTTATACGGCAAATCTATGAAATTCCTCAAACCTGAACAAATAAATATTTAGGCAATGTTCAGTACCTTCATACCTCGGTATAGCTCTTTCCTGCCTCCGGAAAGCGGGAGCATCTTCATTGTTTTTACAATGCGAACATACGCAAACTTCGATAAAATTCAAAATTATATCTTGCTTAACTTCGATAAATATGATTTTACAAACAATGCCCATATCCCTGTCGCCTCATTTCGACAAAAGGCTGGATTTCTCCAGAATCACCACGTACTCGCGCACCAGCGCGACGGCGGGAGCCGTGTATTTGCCTTTGGCAAATACGGAAGGCGGAGCCGCAGGGTATAATAGGGGCGGAGCCCCTAGGCATAGATAGCAGCGGCTGAAAGCCGCTCTGCTTGTGGATTTACAAATCCACAAGCAGAGCCCCTAGGCATGGAAGCCGGGATATGGGCAAAGCCCATATCCCTGTCGCCTCATCCCGACAAAAAAGGCTGGATTTCTCCAGCCTTTTTTGTCGGGATGAGGCGACTCGAACGCCCGACCCCTACGTCCCGAACGTAGTGCGCTACCAACTGCGCTACATCCCGTCCACTTGTTTCTTTTGAGCGTCTGCTGCGTTGTGTTCCGGTCCGCTCGGCGTCACAACCATCAGGTTGCTCCTTGTGCGGTCCTCGCACGCCTTGCATCCATCTCAAAATAAACTTCGTGTATGTCCTTTTGAGCGTCTGCTGCGTTGTGCTCCGGTCCGCTCAAAATAAACTTCGTGTATGTCGATAAAAAAACGGAAGCAAGGGCTTCCGTAAATCCATCCTGGAGGATTGCGGGGCTTACGCCAACTTGTTGATGTAAACCTGAAGTCCGCTCTTGAGGTTCGCAGCCTTGTTCTGGTGGATAACGCCGATTTTTGCGAGTTTGTCAATCATAGCGTAAACCTTTGGTGCTGAAGCCTCAGCCTCACTCTTCACTGTCATTGCCCTCAACGCACGAATTGCGTTTCTGGTGGTCTTCGCATAATACTTATTATGCAAGCGGCGCCTCTCGTTCTGACGATTGCGCTTGTCTGCTGATGCGTGTTGTGCCATTATTATACTTTTTTATATTTTTAGTAGTGGGTAGGGGAATCGAACCCCTATTGCAAGAATGAAAATCTTGAGTACTAACCGTTATACGAACCCACCGCGCAGAAATTCAAAGAACTTCAAAAACCCCAATTCGAAAGGGATTGCAAAGGTATGCATTATTTTTCAGAGCACAAAATATTTCTGCAAATTTTCTGAAAATTCTTGCATCTCACCATCCACTGCCCGATGGACTCCACTATTCATTTGAATCCTTGACCCATTCGAAGGAATAGAGCAATGCCTCCACCTGCCTGAGATAGTGACGCTTGTCATATTTCGGAGCATAGACGAAAGAATCCAGGGTAATGATTGACTTTCCGTCCCGGCTATAGAAAGAATGGGAAACGAAAGGACCTCCCATATAGTCACCATAGACCTCCCAATAGCCTCTCATCTGAGCGAAATCACGTCCCTTGTATTTCATATATTTGACCTCAGGATCAGCCAACGGACTGGTAATCATATATGTTCCGTCGAACATTCCCGGTACGTATTTCTGCAGATACTCATTCCTCCTCGCCACAAGGTTCTCAAGCGTGAACGGGTCCTCCCCCACCGGTGATTTGTAGATGAAGACACCCTGGTTGGTGTACTGGGTCTCGCAGGCCACCCACACGAAATCATCAGTCACCTTGCGTACGGAATAGCCGTTCGGGAAGTGGATTATACCTCCGAAACGCTCCGCCAGAACCGGCTGTATGCTTTTCTCCTCATAGAGTATGGAATTCGCAATCACACGATCCCTCTCGGCCTGCTCTATTGCAGTGGCAATGCGGACCTTGTTCTCCTGGAAAACCTCTGTCAGTCTCACAGCATCTGCAGCCTCCACCTTGATTACGATCTGTGGACGGGCCCAGACATCATTGAAAAAGCGGACTCCTTCCTGGGTGGTCTTGGGGTTTACGGTCAGCACGAGAATATTCCTGTGGACTTGGAAAATGTTTGTGAAATTGGCCGGAGTCACAGGCACAAGAGTGTAGAGCGGTTCCCTCTGCGGGAGGAAAGGGCAATCACTGGCAAGCGTGTCACGGACGGCATTTCCGGGAGCCCCCTCCCAATCCGCCTTCTCCATAACCACCAGAACCTCGCCTGCCTTGCCGCTGACATTCGGCAGCAGAGCCTTCTTGCGTTCTCCGCAGCCTGCAAGTACCACAACTGCTGCAACAATAGCCAAAATATATTTTCTCATAGCAATATGTATTAGTTCAACAATCTGAGTATGTCATTACCAAAGGCCAGAATCATCAGCCCGAAAATCAGAATCATCCCTATAATCTGCATCACAGTCAGGAACTTCACACCCGGCTTGCGGCGCGTAATCATTTCATACAGAATGAATACCGCGTGGCCTCCATCCAAAGCCGGAATAGGAATCAGGTTCATAACCCCCAGCATAATGGAAAGCATAGCCAGTATGTTGAGGAAAGAAAACCAGTTCCAGTGAGAAGGGAAAACCTGCCCTATGGCAATGAAACTGCCCACTGACTTATATGCCTCAGTGCTCGGGGTAAACACGAGCTTGAGGTCCTTCACATAGCCGGAAATGGACTCGAAAGTATATGCAACCCCAGCCGGAATGGCCTCCAAGACTGAATAGTCCCGAACCTTGATTGCCGGTGCCTTTGTAATCACGCCTACCCGTCCCAATGTGTCCACGGCAACGTCCATTTGCAGAGTATCGGCATCCCTTACGACCAGAGCCGAAACGGTGCCCCCGGAATGTTCCGCAAGTATGGGCCTCGCATCCTGAAGATAAGGCGCATCAATAGCATCCAGACCTATGATTCTGTCTCCAGGACGAAGCCCGCCCCCATAATTCACGGAAGCAGGAGGAATGCTGTCCACAATGAATGGCAGGGCAATGTCAAACATACCCGGGGAATTGAGCATATCCCCCACCCTGCTCCTGTCCAGGTAAAGGTTCAATGTGTCCCCGTCCCTGAGAAGCTGCACCTTGCTCACGTCGTTCCGGACCATATCCACCTGAAGCATACCGAAATTCTCGACAGGTTCTCCGTCCAGAGCAATTATGTGGTCTCCGGTGCGGAAGCCCATATCATAAGCCAGCTCATTCACATAGATATCGCTACCCTCGTTGCTCAAATAAGAGCGTCCCCAGCCTGCCAGTATTCCTATATATATAAGGATGGCGAAAATGAAATTGAACAGCACCCCGCCCAACATCACGAGCAATCTTTGCCACGCCGGTTTGCTGCGCATTTCCCAAGGCTGCGGTTCGGATTTTAGGGCTTCAGTGTCCATAGACTCGTCCACCATTCCCGAAATTTTGCAATATCCACCCAGAGGAAGCCAGCCTATGCCATATTCAGTGTCGGAATTCTTGGGTTTGAAGCGGAACAGGGCCTTGCCCCCCACATCAAAGAAAAGATAGAACTTTTCTACCCGTATTTTGAAAATTTTTGCAAAAGTGAAATGCCCCAGCTCGTGAAAGAGTATGAGAACGGAAAGGGCCAGTATCACCTGCAAGGTTTTGATTAAAACTACCATATCATTGATTCTGCGAGCCTCACGGCTTCATCGTTTGTGTTGTAAATGTCTTCAAAAGAAGGTTTTGCAATATGAGTCACAGAGGCCATACATTTTGAGATGACCTCCGGGATGTCATAAAAGCGGATTCTCCCCTTCAAAAATGCGGCCACAGCGACCTCATTGGCTGCATTCATCACACAAGCCAGATTGCCTCCACCCTTCAATGCCTCATAGGATAGGGCCAATGCAGGAAAGCGGTCCAGGTCCGGCGCCTCGAAAGTGAGTGAGCGCAAAGAGGCGAAGTCCAACTTCCTGTTGGAAAGATTCATACGCAGAGGGAAGGTCAGGGCAAACTGTATGGGCTCACGCATATCCGGACAACCCAATTGCGCAATCACTGCTCCATCAGCATACTCCACCATTGAATGAATGACGGACTCGGGATGCACCACCACATTGATTTTTTCCGGCTCCACCCCGAACAGCCACTTGGCCTCAATGACTTCGAAACCCTTATTCATCATAGTCGCCGAGTCTATGGTAATTTTGCTTCCCATACTCCAATTCGGGTGTTTGAGCGCATCGGAAGCCACAGCATCGGCAATCCGGGACTTTTCCCAGGTTCTGAAAGGGCCTCCTGAAGCCGTCAGATGCAGTTTTGCAATTTCATTTCCTGCCGAACCCATCAGGCACTGGAAGATTGCAGAGTGTTCGGAATCCACGGGAAGAATCTGCACATTATGCTCTGCAGCCAGTCTCATCACGAGTTCTCCGGCAGCGACGAGAGTCTCCTTGTTTGCCAGGGCTATGGTCTTGCCCGCCTCTATGGCCGCCACAGTGGAGCGCAATCCGCTGAAACCCACCATTGAAGTGAGCACAATGTCTATATCGGAAGACCCGACGAGGTCGCATACCGACTGCATACCCGCAAACACCTTTATCATACGCGGTTGCAAAGCCTCAGCAACCTTGCCATACAGAGACTCATTGCATATCACCACATTGTTGGCATCAAACTCAAGTGCCTGTTTTATGAGCAGATCCGCACTGTTGTTGGCCACTATGAGCTCCAAACTGAAAAGGTCCGGATGCTGTCTGAGCACATCCAGCGCCTGCCTGCCTATGGACCCGGTTGAACCGAGTATTGCCACTCCTCTCTTTTTCATAATGTCATATATTTTTGAGGATCCACTGCCTCTCCTTTGTACCATAGCTCCAGCCTCAGATGATCGCCCAAGGAAAGACTTTCCGAACTGCCCACCAGTGCCACCGGAGTACCTGCCCGGACTTTGTCGCCTGTCTTCTTGAGCAGTTTCTCCGTGTGCTGGAATATGGTGACGAGGTCGTTTTCGTGCTGAATCTGAAGAGTATAGCCGGCATCGTTGTTCCATCCCGTAAAAATCACGGTTCCGTCAAGAGGTGCCATCACGAGAGAATTGGCAGGAGCCGTTATATCCAGATACGGGTGCGTAAGTTCATCGAATCCTTTGCTGACCACGCCTTTTACAGGCTGGAAGAAATGTATTCCCTCAAGAGGAAGATTCCTTTTCATTCCTGCAGGCAGGTCGAACTGCTCCTCCTTCATCACAGCCTCGCGGAACTGGGCATCAGTGTAGCCCGGGCCGTCGTCCCTGAAGGTTGAGACCGTATCAGGAACAGTTATAATAGATTGTATGTCAATCGTTTCGTCGCCCTGAAGCACTCTGCGGATGTTTTCGGAATACAGTTCCCACTTATATATCACCCTCTCCAGAGAGTCCACTTTTATGGCATTGTTGACCGCATCCCTTTTCGACATTGCATCCGGATAGCCGGGAATGAAAGTCTTGAGCGGGGTGTAAGCCACCAGCACGAAAATGATCAGGCAGAGCATTATGAACGCGTTGGTGAAAAAGAGCGCGGCTGTAAGCCGGGTGAACTTGTAGGAATGGAGTGTCTTATGCGTCCCCGATTCAACGACGTTCACAGTAAAACGATCAACTTTTTTATCTTTATTTTGTCGAGCCATAGTTTAATGCTAACTTTGCATCCAATGGACAGGTATGTAGGCATAGATTACGGGCGCAAAAGGACGGGAGTTGCGGTTAGCGATCCTCTCGGCATATTTGCTTCTGCCTTGGATACGGTACAGACTGCAAAGATAATAGAATATCTCAAAACTTACGCTCAAAAGGAGAATGTAAAAGCCTTTGTGGTGGGGTATCCTGTGAATATGAACGGAAAGCCTTCCGAAGCTGCGGCAGACGTGGATGTGTTCCTGAAGCAGTTGGCAAAGCATTTTCCGCAAATTCCCGTGATACTCGAAGACGAGAGGTTCACCTCCGTGCTTGCCCACAGGGCTATGATTGACGGGGGAATGAAAAAGAGCGGGCGTATGGACAAGAACAGTGTGGACAAAATCAGCGCCGCAATCATCCTGCAATCTTGGATGGATAAAAAAGTTACGTTATGATACTTCCGATTTACCTTTACGGACAGGAGGTTCTGCGCAAGGCTGATGCAGAGGCAGACCTCACAAAGAAGGACGAGATACTGCAACTCGTCTCAGATATGAAAGAAACTCTGAAAGTTGCCGACGGATGCGGGCTGGCTGCCCCTCAGGTGGGAGTACCTCTGAGGATACTCATCGTGGACGGCACTGAAATGACGGAAACATATCCCGAACTCAAGGACTTCCGCAGGACTATGATAAATCCGGTGGTACTTGAAGAAAGTGCAGAAAAATGCACCTACCAGGAGGGCTGTCTGAGCGTGCCTGGCATCTATGCGGATGTGGTGAGGCCTTCGAAAATCAAAGTGGAATACTACGACGAGAATTTCGAGAAACAGGTGGAGGTATTCGACAGATTCGCCTGCAGAATGGTGCAGCACGAACTCGCCCACCTGGACGGCAAACTTTTCGTTGATGAACTTCCTCCTATACGCAAAAAATTGATTTCCAAGAAATTGCAGAATATAGCAGC
>JALFGP010000092.1 GCA_022777205.1 Rikenellaceae bacterium | reverse complement strand
GCATATATCTGGGCTATATGAAAATCAATATGAAGAGCTCCGGTCGTGAAAGGTTCAGTTACCGCCTGATTCCCGTAAACAAACGGCTTGATTCAAGGATTGACCGGGATTTTGCTGACAAACTTGGGGTCTATTCCGCCCAACTGGAAAAAGCGATGTCGGAAGTTCTCGGCACTTGTCCGCAAACTCTCCGCAAAGGTTCTCCTCAGGGTCGGCTGGGCAATTGGGCCACTGATGCTATGGTGGAAATATGCGAGGATGTCTTCGGGGAGAAGCCGGATTTCGCCATCTGCAACAACGGTGGATTGAGAGCTGAACTTCCGGAGGGAGATGTCACAAAAGGTCGCATCTACGCAGTCTTCCCTTTCGACAACAAACTTTCTCTTCTGGAGATGAACGGCGCGAAACTCCTGAGCCTGTTTGACTATGAAGCCAATTATCCGGAACCGGTCAGTGCAGGCGTAAGTCTTGTAATCCGGGACGGGAAAGTGGAGTCGGTGAAACTGGGAGGCAAGGAAATCGACCCGAAAGCGACCTATAAAGTCTGCACAATAGACTATCTATCCAACACCAACCACTATTGCCTTGGGGAGTACCTATCCCGAAAAGACAGCGAAGAATATCTCTACGACCTCTTCTGCGACCACGTCAGGAAGCTGACTACTGCCGGGAAAAACGTCACATCCAGTTTGGATTCACGGGTCACCGTCGTTAAATAGCTATTGCATTCAAATGAATCTGCCAAATCAACTATATTTATATAGTTTTTGGCAGATTGAATGTGTGAACTATGCTTTGATGCTAAGTAATCCTCAAAAATTAAACTGCATCATCTTTGAAAATCTGACCTCGAAAATCTAATCCAAATCGGAGGCAACTTATTATTTTCATATTACTGAAATTTTTCGTCACTTTGATATTTTTCATAACTTTGGGGCTCAAACGAAACGGGAAGATGAACCATCAAATCAATTTCATAAGCGCAGACGAAGCCGTGAAGGTCGTCAAATCAGGCGACCACATCCACCTGAGCAGCGTTGCCAGTGCGCCACAGGTGCTCATCCAGGCACTTTGCAGGCGGGCGGATGCAGGAGAAATCCGGGATATACGCATACACCACCTCCACACCGAAGGGCCTGCCCCTTACACCGATGCGAAATACGAAGGCATATTCTTCCATCAGGGCTTTTTCATCGGGGCAAACGCGCGTCCCGGAGTGCAGTCCGGATATGCCGACTACATTCCGGTTTTTCTGAGCGAGACCCAGAAACTCTACCGCTGCGGTGCCCTGCCCTGCGATGTTGCGATGATACAGGTTTGCCCTCCCGACAAACACGGATTCGTATCCCTCGGGACCTCTGTGGATGCCACTCTTGCCGCCATCGAATGTGCCAAGACCGTGATTGCCGTAGTGAATCCCAATGTGCCGCGGGCGTGGGGTCAGGCTATGATTCCGCTGTCTGCCATAGACCTTTTCGTGAGCGACGACACTCCCCTCATCCAGTGCAATTTCAGCGAGCCTGATGAAATAGAGAAGGCCATAGGACGCAACTGTGCGGAACTGATTGAAGACGGAGCCTGCCTGCAGCTCGGGATCGGGGCTCTTCCGAATGCCGTTCTGGCGCAGTTGGGCAGCCACAGAGACTTGGGAATCCACACCGAGATGTTTGCCGACGGGGTGCTCCGCCTGGTGGAAAAGGGAGTAATCACCGGACGCCACAAGGTCACGGACCGCTACAAGATAGCCTCAACCTTTCTGATGGGCAGCAAGGAGGTCTATGATTTCATAGACGACAACCCTATGGTGGTGATGATGGACGTGGGTTACACCAACGACCCCGCTGTCATCTCCCGCAACCCGAAAATGACAGCCATCAATTCAGCCGTGTCCATAGACCTCACAGGTCAGGTGAATGCCGATTCCATAGGACAGAAATTCTACTCCGGTGTGGGCGGACAATGCGATTTCGTCTATGGTGCATCGCTTTCAGAAGGAGGCAAGGCCATAATTGCAATGCCTTCGACAACAAAAAAGGGTCAGAGCAAAATCTGCCCCACAGTGCTTGACGGAGCCGGAATCGTAACCACAAGAGCACACCTGCATTGGGTGGTGACGGAATATGGAGCCGTGGACCTTTACGGCAAGTCCCTGCAGGAGAGAGCGAAACTGCTCACCTCCATTGCCCATCCGGACCACCGCAATGCCCTTGACGAGGCTGCTTACAAACGCTTTGGGCCGCATTACCATAATTTCGGGATATAGATTCCCGAAATCAACCATTCAGTCTTCAGAAGACAGTATGTCCATAAGCTCAGTATTCAGCCAAATTGATTCCTTCCCGATTTTAGTTTTGGCAAGAAGCCCCAATTCCTCCAATTCAGTCAGATATTTCTTTGCAGTGTTAACACTTTTTATCTTTTCCGACAACAGATTCCTTGGTCGGATATAAGGCTGCTCGAAAAGTTTTGGAATTTCAATCTTGGCAACAGAAGGTTTGTTGCTCCTGACGAGTTCATCTGTCATTGCCATCAGCGAGCGTATTCTGTTGATTTTGAATATTGTGTACTCTGATGTTTGAATGACTGTCTCCAATATGAACAATATCCAGTCTTTCCAATTCCTCGTGCCGGTAACATTGCTGAGAGCGTAATAATATTGGTCCTTGTTCTCCAGAATGTAAGCACTCATATATAAAATAGGCAAATCCAAGAGGCCTTTTTGAATCAAGTACAACAAACTGAGAATCCTGCCGGTTCTTCCATTTCCGTCCCGAAACGGATGGATTGCCTCAAACTGATAATGTGCCATAGCCATTTTTATCAATGGATCAAGCGGAAAACGTGCATCATCATTCAGGAAATCCATAAGATCAGTCAGCATTTTTTCTACAACCCCCTTACCGCGAGGCGGTGTGTAAACCGTCTCCCCAATCAGAGAGCCCCAGCCGCGCTTCTTTATGACTATTTCTGCCTGATACGGACGAATTCCGTCATGAGTCTGCTTTACAATACGATATACTCCTATGACAGCATCAACAGAAACTTGTCCTGCCTTGACGATAGCATCAAACCCTTTCCAAAGAGCCTCACGGTAATGAAGGATTTCCTTGGCTGGTCCCCCCACATAATCCTCCTCCTGATAAGTCAAAGCCTTGTAAAGTTCATCATCAGTTGTAAATATATTCTCTATTGCACTACTGGCCTTTGCTTCACGGAGTGCAATTGTATTCACAAAGATAGACTGGTTGGGCAACATTGATGCAATACCCTTCAATTCGGCAAGTTTACGATTGGCAAGCACCAATTTATTAATAACAGCATCGTCTATGTACCATTGCTCAGCAGGAGGAAGTGCAGGAAGAGAATTGTATGGAATATTTCTGTCGTATGGCTGCATTTTTGACAATTTTTAATTCAACTGTCAAATTTAGCAATTTTTTGACACGTTCTGCTATCGTCTGTCATTTTTTCCAATATCTTGGAAACATCGAATATTGAAATGTACTCTTTGCAAAAACCAGCAATCATTTCCAGTAAAGTTTTGTAAATTTGCGGGGAATGTCGTTTATTAGCAAAATATGGAAAACAATACAGCAGAAAGCACCCGCCAGTTGAAGGTGGCGAGGGAAATCCAAAGGGAGATGGCGGAGATTATCCGCAGCAAAGGGATGGCCGCATTTGACGGGGCCCTGGTGAGCGTCAGCGGAGTGAAAATCAGCTCGGACCTCTCCGTGGCAAAAATCTACGTGAGCATCTTCCCTTCCGCAAAGGCAGACGCGGTGATGGGCAGGCTCAAGGAAAATGTCAGAGCACTTCGGGGCGAACTCGGACGGGCTATGGGCAAGCAGCTGCGCATCGTGCCTGAAATCATCTTCTTCCTCGACTCCAGCCTCGACTACGTGGAACACATAGACGAACTGCTCAAAAAATAATGGGCATAGGACTGAAAATAGCGTGGCGGTATCTCTTCGCCAGGAAAAAGCAGAATGTCATCAACATCATTTCTGCAATCAGTGCCTGCGGGATGGCCGTGGGCACCGCTGCGCTGATAATAGTCCTGTCCGTATATAACGGCTTCGACAGCATAGTCACTTCGACTATGAGTTCCATCGAGCCCGACCTGCTGGTCACTCCCGCCTCAGGAAAGTATTTTGTGCCCGAGGGGAAAATCTACGACTCTCTCTACAATGACGAGCGAGTTGCAAGCCTGTGTTGCATATTGGAGGAAACGGTATTCATCTCCTACGGGAAACAGCAGGCTACGGCCACTGTCAGGGGTGTGGATGAAATCTATGAGCAGGAGGCCAGAGTGGAGGACAAGATAGTCAGAGGCGAATTCAAGTTGCACCGCGGCAGCGTCCCACTCGCCTGTCTGGGGACTGCCCTCGCCCACCGCCTTGAAGCCAATCCGGCCTTTGTAACCCCTATGGAAATCTGGTATCCGTCCCGCACAAGGAAATTTTCAACCATCAATCCCGCAGCCTCTCTTGAGAGCGTAAAAGTTTGGCCCTCAGGTATTTTCCGCATCAACAGCGAGGTGGATGAAAGGCTGGTTCTGGTGCCCGTGGAGACTATGAGGGAGTTGCTTGACCTGAAAGACGAAGTGTCTGCTGTGGAAATACGGCTCATCGAGGGCTTGAGCGCAAGGGATGCGGCTGAGGTCCTGCAGAAGGTAAGCGAAGGTCTGGGGAAAGACTTCGTGGTGAAGGACAGGTATATGCAGAACGAGTCGCTGTACAAGATGATGAGATACGAAAAGGCAGCCATCTACCTCATCCTCATCTTCATGGTACTGGTGATTTCGCTCAACATCTACGGCAACCTGACTATGCTCACCATAGAAAAGCGAGAAGATATATTCACGCTCAAGTCTATGGGTGCCAACAACGCACTGATACGCAGGATTTTCCGTCTTGAAGGCTGGCTCATCACCCTTGTGGGGCTTGTCATCGGGGCGGCAGCGGGCATTGCAGTCGTGATGATTCAGGAGCAATTCGGAATCGTAAAGATGCCCGGAGGCTTTCTCGTGAGCGCATATCCGGTAATACTGCAATGGGCAGACGTCGCCCTGGTTTGCGCCAGTGTCGCCCTGATAGGCTGGCTTGTAACTTTGGCTCCTTCAAGCCGGGCCGCCAAAAATGTATGAATATGGAAAAGACACTATACCTGATTGACGGACACGCACTTGTGTTCAAAATGTACTACGCCTTGAGCGGTCACCCGATGATCAACTCCAAAGGTGTGGACACCTCCATACTGTACGGATTCACCAAATATGTGCTTGAACTCATTGAGAAGGAGCATCCCACACATCTTGCAGTCTCTTTCGACCCGCCCCGAGGCACCTTCCGTCACGAAGTCTATCCCGAATACAAGGGTACCCGTGAAGCCACGCCCCAAGCCATCATAGACGCCCTCGAACCACTTTGCGGAATATGCAAGGCTCTTGATATACCGGTACTTATGATACCGAACTTCGAGGCTGACGATGTGATAGGCTCGATGTCAAAAAAAGCCGAGTCCGAAGGTTTCAAAGTCTATATGGTAACCCCGGACAAAGACTATGGGCAATTGGTGACCGACAATGTGGTACAGCTCAAGCCGGGCAAGGCAGGCAGCGAAAACGAACTCTTCGACAAAGCCCGGGTGTGCGAAAAATACGGAGTGAACCGCCCGGAACAGGTCATAGATTTCCTGACCATCTGCGGAGACGCATCCGACAATGTGCCTGGAGTCAAGGGAGTGGGAGAAGTGGGGGCGAAGAAACTGCTCCGCGAATTCGGTTCAGTGGACGGCATCTACGCCAATCTGGACAAACTCAAGCCCAAGCAGAGGGAACTGTTCGAGGCGGCCAGGGACCATATTGAAATGAGCCGTTTCCTGGTCACCATCAAGACGGACGTGGACCTGGGAGCGTTCTCCACGAAGGATATGGAAGTCAGCACCCAATTTGGTCCCGAAGCATTCAGACTTTTCGATGAATACGAATTCAAGTCCCTCAAACGGTATCTTGGAGAAGCCCCATCCGACTATAATGTTGAGCATAAGGAATTTACATTCACGAGCTCGAATCCGGAAGAGATTTGCCTTTGCGCCGCGAAAGATGGAATCTGCTCCATTGCAGCCGGCAAGGATGAGATTTTCGTAGCTGCCTCAGACGGGAAGGGCATAGTCACAGCAAGGGGCAAGGCATCGGATTTTCTTTCCATCATCAGCGACCCAGACATCGCCAAGACCGGCTATTCGCTCAAGGAAATATGGAAAAAGCTTCATTCAGAAGGACTTGAGATGAATGGAAAACTGATGGACATAGAGTTGATGGACTATATCATCAACCCGGAGAAGAGCCATCAGGCAGACGTGCTCTCTATGACCGTCCTTGGGGTCAGCCTGGAGGAGAAGAAGGAGGATGTCTCCGAACTTTCATTGTTCGACAATCCCGATGATGCTCCGGACAAATCCCGGGAGGCAGCAGTCTTTCTTGCTCTGGGCAAGGAAGTGGGCAAAACGGTAAGGGAGAAGGCTCTGGAAGGTCTTTACGACAAGATGGAAGAACCTCTGATAAGGGTACTTGCGCGTATGGAGGTGGAGGGAGTGAAGGTGGATATGGCCCAGCTCAGGCGTTATGCGGACAACCTCAATACCGAGCTTGCATCAATTCAGGACAAAATCAGGAAGGAGGCCGATGACCCACAACTCAACATCTTGTCGCCCAAACAGATAGGCGTACTGCTCTTTGAGAAATTGAAGCTCGACCCAAAAATCAAGGCAAAGAACGGGGTGCGTTATGAATACCCCACCGATGAGGACACTCTGGTAAAACTTATGGACAAGAACGAGGTGGTCGGGGACATACTCGAATACCGGGCCGTGCGCAAGCTCCTCAACACCTATATAGAGCCTTTCCAGGGATTCGTGAGTCCTGTCACGGGCAAAATCCATACAACTTTCAATCAGGCACTTACGGCAACGGGCAGGCTCAGCTCAGTCCGGCCGAACCTGCAGAACATACCTGTGAGAACGGAGAGGGGCAAGGAAATCAGGCGTGCATTTGTGCCATCCAGACCCGACGGTGTCATCATTTCCGCTGACTACTCCCAGATTGAACTCAGGATTATGGCCCACCTGAGCTGCGACAGCAATCTTGTGGAAGCCTTCCGCGCCAACGAGGACATTCACGCGATGACGGCTTCCAAGATTTTCGGTGTTGCTCTGGACCAGGTCACTTCCGAGCAGAGACGCATAGCCAAGACAGCCAATTTCGGCATCATCTACGGCATATCCGCATTCGGACTGGCGCAGAGGCTCAGAATTCCTCGGAACGATGCGAAGAGCATCATAGATGACTATTTCAAACATTTTCCATCCATATCCTATTATATAGAGGACACTCTGGCAGCGGCACGTGAAAACGGATTTGTGGAAACGGTATTCGGAAGGCGGAGATATCTCCCTGACATCAATTCCCGCAATACCACAATAAGGTCCCTTGCGGAACGAAATGCCATCAATGCCCCGATTCAGGGTACTGCAGCGGATATCATCAAACTTGCGATGGCCAATGTGGACCGCCGCATACGGGAAGAAGGGCTGAAAAGCCGTATGGTGCTCCAGATTCACGACGAACTGCTTTTCGATGCTGTGCAGGAGGAAGCCGGGACCTTGAAGAATATGGTGGTGGAGGAAATGGAAAATGTGGTAAGACTGACAGTACCTCTAACAGTTGAATGCAATGAAGGAAAAAACTGGCTCGAAGCTCACTGATCTGAGCGATTTGGAACTCATAGACAAGGCGCGGAAGCAGGACCAGATGGCTTTTGTCATCCTCTACCAACGCTACTACGGGGCACTTTGCGCCCACGTCTCCAAGTTCATTTCCAACAGGGAGGAGCTGGAGGACGTGTGCATAGAATCGTTCCAGAAGGCCTTCAGCCGCATCGACACCTATAAGGAAGATTATATGTTCTCCACCTGGCTGTTCAGAATCGGGCAGAACACGGCCTTCGACCACCTGAGCAGCAGCCAGCGCAAGGATGAGAATATGCCCCTGCAGACCATCAACCAGGATGCCCCTTTGGAGATTCCTTCCGGCGCCACCTCTCCGGAAGACAGTGTCATCCATCAGGAAGAATACGACAAATGGCTGACAGTCATAGACTTGCTCGAGGGAGACTACAAGAAGGTGGCAAAGATGTTCCTGATTGACAATTTCGGCTACAACGAGATTGCGGAGGCCCTGGATATGCCCCTGAACACTGTCAAGACCAAAATCCGCAGGGCAAGGGCACAATTGATGAAAATGATGGACACAGACGATGAACTGCTCTGATGTCCCGGAATGGACATATACCCACATACTCAAATCCCCTATGGAATTTACTGAATTTGAATCATTTATAAGAATATTGCTGCCGGAAGCGGACGGTCTTGCACTGGAGCGTTTCAGAAAGATGGACGAGTTGTACCGGGACTGGAACTCCAAAATCAATGTGATTTCACGCAAGGACATAGACCATCTCTATGACCACCACATACTTCATTCCCTGGGGATTGCACTTTTCCTCAAGAACAGGGAGCCGGAGGTTTTCCGGACCTGGCTTGAAGGAGGGGTAAGCGTGCTGGACCTGGGTTGCGGAGGAGGCTTCCCGGGCATTCCCCTGAGCACCCTCTTCCCGCGTACCAGATTTACTCTTTGCGACTCTATAGGCAAGAAAATCACTGTGGCAAGGGAAGTTGCATCCGCACTCGGACTGGAAAACGCCGAATGTGTGAACGCCCGTGCTGAGACTTTGCCAGGTCCATACGACTATGTGGTTTCCCGTGCTGTGGCCTCGCTGGAGGATTTTCTGCCTTGGGTGAAGGGCAAGTACCGCCATCAGGTACTCTGCCTCAAGGGTGGCGACCTCGCTGAGGAAACAGCGCTGGCAATGGGGCGGCTCAGGCTCCCTAAAGGCTCTGTGGGTGTGTGGCCATTGAATACCGTGCTCCACGATGAGTATTTTGAGGGCAAGAATGTGGTTTGGGTGGAAAAGCATTAAAAATGCAAATTTATATTTTGCAGTTAGGATAAAAAATACTACCTTTGCAGTCCGTTTGTGGATTTTGAAGAAAATATAAAAAATAGATACAATGAAAAGAACATTCCAACCATCTGAGCGCAAGCGCCGCAACAAGCACGGCTTCCGCGAGCGTATGTCCACTCCGAACGGACGCAGGGTGCTTGCATCCCGTCG
>JALFGP010000075.1 GCA_022777205.1 Rikenellaceae bacterium | reverse complement strand
GCGTGGTCTGGCAATCCCTGCGTAGCGGGATTGTCAGACCATGCGTTTTGCGGCCTTCCTCTCGCGCCTGGATTGAGTGATGGTTACCGCAAGGTACTTCCTGCCAAGAAAGTTGCGAAACTCTATGTCGCTGAGGAGAATTTCAGACGCCAGCACATCCGCAATAATTATAAGATTTTAATTATACAAATCGTATAATATGTTGCCGTAACTACACCAGTACCGAGTCCAGCACTGCGGTCTCGCATCATAACCCCAAAAATCCCACCACGTACTCGCGCTCCAGCGCGACGGCGAGAGCCTTCCGTATTTGCCTATTTCATAGGCAAATACGGAAGACGGAGCCGCGGGGTACTATAGGGGCAGAGCCCCTAGGCATAGATTTGGTTCGACCCCGACTCCGGGTACAAAAAAAGGATGACGAAAGCCATCCCCTTTGTACCCGGAGCCGGGGTCGAACCGGCACATCCTTTCGGACATTGGTGTTTGAGACCAACGCGTCTACCGATTCCGCCATCCGGGCCTGTAGAACCGTATTGAGGAGTGCAAAGGTAGGAAATAATTGAGATTTGACAAAATTTGTTCGAGTTATTTTCTTAAATTTGCCGGGTTTATGGAAAAGATATGTAACATAGTACGTTCCAACGATATCAAAGACCTCGTCGGAATTATTGGCGACAGGCAGAAAGTCTGGATGATATGTGACAGCAATGTATGGTCCTCCTTCGCCTGCTCCATTGCAGTTGAGTTGGGCGAGCGACTCCTCGGCAAAACCCTGCTTGAGGCCACAGAAGAGAGAAAGACTTTCGAAACAGTACAGAAAATAATCTCCGCAATGCTTATGGCTGGAGCCGACAGGAATGTTTTCGTCCTGGGAATCGGAGGTGGAATCACAACAGACATATCCGGCTTTACCGCCTCCATCTACAAGAGGGGAGTGCGCTTTGCCTTCGTGCCCACGACCCTGCTTGCCCAGGTGGACGCGGCAATAGGCGGAAAAAACGGAGTCAATTTCCTGTCCTACAAGAATATGGTAGGCATAATCCGTCAGCCCGAATTCACCTTCATCTCTTCCACCCCGCTCAAGACCCTCCCGGAAACAGAATTCCGTGAAGGACTTGCCGAACTCCTCAAGACCTTCCTTATAGCAGACGCAGAAGCATATCGCGAAATCCTTTCCCTGATAGCGGATGCAAGGTCCAATGGCCTCAGCCTCAAAGACATATCTGACAGGATTGAACCTTACTCCGCCCGCGCAGCCTCCATCAAGGCCGACATCGTGGCCCGGGATCCCGATGAACACGGTATCAGAAAAGTCCTGAATCTCGGCCACACCTTTGCCCACGCCATAGAAAAACTCTCCGCAGGTGCCTGGTCGCACGGGAATGCAGTGGCTGTGGGAATCGTCTTGGCTGCTGAACTTTCCGAGAAGGTCTTGGACACAGAAAAAGGTTTGGCTGAAAACATACGCAAGGATTTCATTGCCGCAGGTCTGCCCGTGGAATGTCCATACTCCCTGCCGGAAATGGCCGATGCGATGGCCAAAGACAAAAAGGCGGGAGGGGGCCAGGTGGCTTTCATCCTGCTGAAAAGACCGGGCGAAGTGGAAATCGTGCCTTTGGATGTGGCAAGGGTATGCGAATAATGGAGCAGAACCAGTGCCTTCAATTGAAAATGAACAGAAACAAATAGAAATAATGGTTTGTACAGTACTGCAAAACAGAAACTTGGATGAACTCTTGCAGAAGTTGGATTTTTGCCGGATGGCTGAAATACGCCTGGACTCCTGCAAACTCAGCCTTGACGATATAGATGAACTTTTTTCGACTGCCGAAATCCCTCTGGTTGCCACCTGCCGCCTTTCCGAAGTGGCAAAATCCCATCCGGAGATGAGCGAAATTGCAGTGGCAAAACTCTGCGAACAGCGTCTGTCCAAGGCCATTGAGGCTGGGGCAAACTTTGTGGACCTCGAAATCGAAGCTCCCAAGGAAATGCTCAAGCGCATCAAAAAGTCCTGTCAGGAAAACGGAGCCCTGCTCATCAGGTCTTTCCACGATTTCCGGGGGACAGATTCACCGGAAGCCCTGAAGGCTGTGGTCGAAAAATGCGTCTATCACGGAGCGGACATAGTCAAGATCGCCACCACAGCCCACTCTGAAGCAGATGCACAAACTGTTTTGTCCCTTTATGATGACCCTTCAATTTTCACCGGAAACAGTTCCGGAAGGAAGGAACATACTCCCGAGACCACGGAAGGCCGCCTGATTGCATTCTGTATGGGCGATGCTGGACGAAAATCCCGCCTTCAATGCCTTGCCAAGGGAGCACCTTTCACCTATGCAGCTTTAAGTGAGGGGGAATCGGCCGCTCCGGGACAATGGCTGGCTGAAGATATGCAGTCCCAACTTGAACGTGGTCTGAATGCCTTTGATGCTGATGTACTTGTGCCTTCATCCAAAAGTTATGTCCAGCGCGCAGTGATTGCAGCAGCCCTTGCAAAAGGCAAGTCGTTGCTCCGCCGTTACACCCCTTGTGAGGATTCGGAATCTGCCATTGCCGTGGCTCAGGAGTTGGGTGCAAGCGTGGTCAGGAAACAGGCAGGAGACGATACGGATCTTGAAATCACCGGCATAGGGGCCACCGAAGCCTGTCTGGATCATCTCACCAGCCTTAATGTGGGCGAGTCCGGACTGCTCACCCGCCTGATGGTACCGGTGGCATCCGAACTCGCAGCAGGCCCTGTTACCATAGACGGCCACAAAACCCTTAAAGGACGCAAACTTGCCGGACTCAAGGACATAATGACTGAATTCGGGGTGGAAGTGGAATCCGAAGGAGAGACCATTCCTGTGACAGTCAAAGGACATCTGAATGCCACAAATGCAGAAATATCAGGCGAAAACGGCTCCCAGCTGGTCTCAGGCCTGCTGATGGCTATGCCTCTTGCACAGCGTAATATGTCTCTGCTCGTGGAAAATCCCAAGAGCATACCTTATACTTTTATGACAGCCGATGTGCTCTCAAAATTCGGGGTGAAAGTTTCCAACGAGATGCTTGGAGACCGGGATTTTCTCGCCTCCGACGGGGATTGGTCCCTCTGCACGGAGATGATATTCAAGGTGAGGGCAGGGCAGAAATACAGCGCCGCGGACCTGGACTTGGAAGGGGACTGGAGTTCTGCCGTACCATTCCTGGTGGCAGGAGCCGTGTTCGGAAGGGCTTGCGTGGATGGCTTGAATACGGCATCCGTTCAGGCAGACCTTGCGATTATGGACGTGCTGATGGCAGCCGGGGCTAGCATTACCCAACTCGATTCCGACGAGGGGGAAATTCACGTAAGGCAGTCTCCTCTGATGGCCTTCGACAGCGACCTCTCCCATTGTCCGGACCTCTTCCCGGTGGTGGCTGTACTCGCTGCTTTCTGTCAGGGACGCAGCAGGCTCTATGGTGTGGGACGACTCGCCCACAAGGAAAGCGACCGTGCTGCGGCAATCTGTGAAATGCTGGGCCAGATGGGAGTGGAAGTGAAAGTCGATTCTGAACAAGATGTTATGGAAATTGTGGGACATTCCCTTGGGTGGCGTCAACTCAATCATAAACTGCTGAAGGGTGGCCGTTTCACTTCACATCACGACCATAGAATGGTGATGGCTCTTAAAGTGGCATCGCTGGGAGCCGACTCTCCGGTGGAAATCGACGACCTGTCTTGCGTGGCCAAGTCCTTTCCAACCTTTGTAGAAGATTTTGAAGATTCAGTCATATGCACAACAGTTTCGGAAACAATTTCAGAATAGAGGTTTACGGAGGCTCCCACGACCCGGTTATGGGCGTGAAAATGGAGGGAGTACCTGCGGGACTGGCGCTGAGTGAAGCTGATTTTGAGGCTGACATAGCACGCCGCAAGCCTGGTGCAAAGGGTACTACAACCCGCATCGAAGCTGACCAACCCTATATTACGGAAGGACTTGAGCAGGGAAAGACCACCGGAGGCCCACTCACGATAGAATTTCACAATGCCAACACCCGTCCGGGGGATTATTCCCAGTTCGAGGCTGTTCCCCGTCCGGGCCACGTGGATTATGTCACTCATCCGGCGCGTTACGGAGTGCAGGGCGCAAAGGAATTCCCGGCTTTTACCGGAGGCGGCATTTTTTCCGGCAGAGTAACCTTGGTAATAGTGGCTGCGGGAGTGGTCGCAAAAAAAATGCTTGCTCTGGCATATCCCGGAATTGAAATATCCGCTGCCCTTGTCAGTGTCGGCGGGGAGAGCGACAGCACCCGTTGGCAAGGGCTTATAGATAAGGCAGTTGCAGATGGGGATTCGCTTGGGGGAGTCGTGGAATGTGTGGCGCAGGGCCTGCCTGTGGGTTTGGGTGAACCATATTTCGATTCAGTCGAATCGGTGGTTTCTCATCTGGTGTTTTCCATTCCCGGAGTTCGTGGCGTAGAGTTCGGTGACGGTTTTGCGGCCTCGGCAATGCGTGGTTCGGAACACAATGACCCCTTCGGACCTGACGGCAAACCGGCAAAGAACGGGGCCGGGGGAGTGAACGGCGGACTCACAAATGGTGCCCCTCTCAAGTTCAGGGTGGCCTTCAAGCCCACAGCAACCATACACAAGGCGCAGCATACCTACGATTTCAGCCGCGGGGAAATGACTGAACTTTCCGCCCGCGGCCGTCACGATGCCTGTTTTGCTCTGCGCACGCCTGTCATCGTCGAGGCTATGACCGCACTTGCGCTGGCAAATCTGATTTAAACTGTAAAGACTTCCTTCTTCCAAAGTCCGTGGAGGTTGCAATAGGCATAGACTTCCACGATGCTTTCGGGATCTGTGAGCTTGAATTCGGCAATAGGTGCCTCTCCGGGCTTGAGCCATTTGATTTGTACTCCCTCATTGCTTGAAAGGGCAATCCATTCGATGTAGTGTTCCTCTGTCATAGGATGGAGCACACTTCCGACGCTCACTTTTACGGTATCCCCAAGACGGCTTACCTCAGGAATATGCTTTTCCGTAGCCGCTTCTGTGGTGTTTGGAACCAACTTTTCCATTTTTTCACCGCAGCAGAACACGGATACGCCGCTGGACTTGAGATGGAGGACAATGTTGCCGCAATGGCGGCATCTGTAGATTTTCAGTTCCATATTAAAGTGTTTTAGTGTTGTTATTACAGGACAGTTTTGTAACTTTACAAACCTTTTGCCGCAGAGCGCTAAAATGCGGGCCCGAGGACAAAATTATCAAAATTTTTTGAAAATGATTGAAATTTCACGACTTGGTGTCGATATTCCGGCACGCCAACTCATACTTGACGACCATTTTTTCGCCAGTCTGCATCCTATGACTCTCGAATGTCTGAACTGGGCCGGGGAGTTTCCCTACCGTCCTCTGGTGGATGTCCGTGCATTTCACAACGACAGCCATCTTTTCCTGGAATATCAGGTCCGGGAAAAATGCACAAGGGCTCTCGAAACTCAAAACGGATGCGATGTGTACAAGGACAGTTGCGTTGAGTTTTTCGTAATGCCGGAAGGTGCAGAACAGTATTACAATTTCGAGTGGAATGCAATAGGCACACTCTGTATGTCCCGCCGCCCCGGACGCCGCAATGCCACTCCTGCACCAATGGAGGTCCTGAATTCGGTTCTTGCATCTTCCACTTACGGCTGCAGGCCTTTCAATGAAATATGTGGAGACAACCTGTGGAGCCTGAGGGTTGCAATACCTTGCGGCGCACTCTTCGGAGATGCTCTGAAAACCTGGCAGGGAGCAAGACTGAAAGGTAATTTCTACAAATGCGGAGATGAACTGTCCTGTCCGCATTACATAACTATGTTCCCTGTACAGACCCCGTCTCCGGACTACCATCGTCCGGAATTTTTCAGGGAAATACATTGCAAATAATCTTTACTTAATGAAATCAGAAAAATTCAATGCTGCGGCAGATTCGGATGCAAATTCAATCCGCCGCGAAAAACGGATTACCCGTGTCACCCTGTGGGGCTCGGTCGTGAACTGTTTGCTTTCAGTGGGAAAAATACTTGCAGGTTTCGTGGGTCACAGTGCGGCTATGCTGGCCGACGGCGTGCATTCGTTTTCGGATTTGCTCAGCGACATTGTCGTTCTGGTATCAATACACATTTCTTCAAAGGGCCGGGACAAGGACCACGACTTCGGGCACGGCAAGTATGAAACCTTCGCCACCCTTGTGGTTGCAGTTATGCTGCTTGTGGTTGCAGGTAAGCTCATAGCTGACGGAGTGGAGTCCGCAATAGCCATCATAGGGGGAGCCCAAGTGCAGTCTCCGGGTTGGATAGCCCTTGCTGCGGCATTCATTTCCATTGTCTCCAAGGAAATTCTCTATCAGGTGACATCAAAGATAGGCCGGGAGGAGAATAGCCCTGCGACCATTGCCAATGCCTGGCACCACCGTTCCGATTCCCTGTCTTCAATAGGTTCTTTTCTGGCTATCGGTGCTGCTATGTTGCTGGGGCAGAAATGGGTGATTCTGGACCCGCTGGCATCCTGTGTCATAGGCATAATGATTATTGTCGTGGGCGTGAAAATGGCTGTGCCTTCAATTCAGGACCTGCTGGAAGTCTCTCTGCCTGAGGATGTTGAGAATGGCATTATGAACACCATCACCTCCGTGGAAGGGGTGGTCAGCGCACACGACCTCAAGACCAGACGCAATGGTCCTTCGGTCATTATGGAAGCCCACGTGGTGGTGAATCCGGATGATACTGTGGAAAAGGCTCACGACATCTGCACGAAAATCGAAATTGCCCTCAAGAAAAGCCTGGGCAGCCAGACTCAGATTTCCCTGCATATCGAGCCGTCGGAGGATGCCGATTAGTTGGCAACCTGCTTGTTTAGTCTGGAATTTGCCGGATAGACTGTCTCAAATTTCGTCATCCCGGCGATGTATATCCTTGATTCTGAGCTGCATAGTTGAGGTGCCGCGATAATAGTTCTCGACTATGGAATAGCAGATGTCGAAAGGATTTCCGCCCCTGATGTAGTCAAAGGACTCGGACATATTGAAGCCGATTGCGGAAATGTGCCAGCCCGGATTGGTCTCTTCGATGAGTTCCAGCTTGAGGTGTCCTCCTTCCGCTCCCACCTTGCGTCCGTTCCCGTTGTCATAGACATTCTCCGTAAGGAAGACCGGCATTGTGTTTTCTGGACCGAAAGGCTGGAACTGCTTCAGAATTCTCAGGAACTTAGGGGTTATGTGTGAAAAACAGATTTTTGCGTCTATATTCACGACGGGAGTCTGCATCTGGGGGATTATCTTGCCTGAAATGAAATTTTCAATACGGCGGCAGAATTCCGGAAGATTTTCCTCCTTCATGGTCATTCCTGCCGCATAGAGATGCCCTCCGAAATTCTCCAGAAGGTCGGCGCAACTCTCTATGGCTTCGTACAGATCAAAGCCGGGTACGCTCCTGGCTGAACCGCTCACGAACCCGTTGGCCTTGGTGAGCACTATGGTAGGTTTGAAGAATGCCTCCACCAGCCTTGAGGCCACAATTCCCACCACTCCCTTGTGCCAGGAAGGGTTATAGACTATGGTGGCGTTGTTGAAGGAAAGACATCTGCCTTCTGAAACCATATCCATAGCCTCCTTGGTGTTCTGACGGTCTATGTCCTTTCTCTGGGTGTTGAAGCGGTTGATTTCCTCGGCTGCCTCGTTCGCTGTCCTGGCATCGGTGGCCGTCAGCAGGTCCACTGCCGACTTTCCTGATTCCATCCTGCCGGCAGCATTGATGCGGGGCCCTATCTTGAATACTATGTCATCTATGGTGAGGTGTCCCGGCTCCAATCCCGAGAGGCTGATCATTGCCCTAAGTCCTTGGCAAGGATTCTCGTTCAGGCGTTTGAGCCCGAAATGTGCCAGGATTCTGTTTTCCCCTTTGACGGACACCAGGTCGGAAGCGATGCTCACAGCCAGCAGGTCCAGCAGTGAATCCAGTTCCTCGGCCGCTATGCCCTTGGATATGGCAAGGGCCTGCATCAGCTTGAAGCCCACTCCGCAGCCCGACAGGTCGTCAAAAGGATAATGGCAGTCCTCCCTCTTCGGGTCCAGCACCGCCACCGCCGCAGGAATTTCGTTTTCCGGGAGATGGTGGTCGCAGATTATCATATCTATGCCCTTGCCGGAAGCGTATTTCACCCTTTCTATTGCCTTGATTCCGCAATCCAATGTGATAATGAGACTGTAACCGTTTTCCTCTGCCCAGTTGATGCCCTTGGTGGACACACCGTAGCCTTCGTCATACCGGTCGGGAATATAGAATCCCACCTTCTTGGAAAAGCGTTTCAGGAATGAATATACGAGGGAAACAGCAGTGGTGCCGTCCACATCGTAGTCGCCATAGACCAGAATCTTTTCATCCGAGCGCAGAGCTCTTTCCAGCCTATCTACGGCTTTGTCCATATCCTTCATCAGGAAAGGGTCGTGCAGGCTGTCCATCGACGGACGGAAAAATGCCCGGGCTTCTTCAAAGGTCGTGATGCCTCTTTGCACCAGCAGCCTGGCAAGGACAGGGTCGATGCCAAGCGCCAGCGACAACTCGTTCACTGCATCCTCATTCAAGCATTCCTTGATGACCCATTTCTTTTCCATCGTTCCTTACCTTTTGCAAAACCTGCCGGACCAGCCGCGCATTCCTTGCAAAGATACTCAAACAATTTCAAAAAGCGGAATAAAAATGATTTTTTGAGGATTACTTAAGAATAAGCGTGAGAAAAAATTTTTTGCGTACCTTTGCAAATTGCGCGCATACAATCACCCGTGCGCACCGGAATGATATAACAAGAAAAATATAGACTTATGAGCGTAAACGACTTAAACGAACAGGAACAGGGCCGCAGGGATGCCCTGGGCAAACTCCGCGAATTGGGCATTGAGCCTTATCCGGCACCTCTGTACCCGGTGAATGCGACTGCAGGAGCCATCAAGGAGGGTTACGACCCCGAGAAGGGCAATTTTGCGGATGTATGCATTGCCGGAAGAATTATGACCCGCAGGATTATGGGCGCGGCTTCCTTCATCGAACTTCAGGACGAGACAGGCAGAATTCAGGTGTATGTCAAGCGTGATGAAATATGCCCGGGCGAGGACAAGACTATGTACAATACCGTCTTCAAGAAACTCCTCGACATAGGCGACATCATAGGCATCAAGGGCTATGCCTTCATCACCCAAACCGGACAGCTTTCCGTCCACGCCAAAGAGCTCACACTCCTGAGCAAATCCCTTCGCGTGCTTCCTATAGTCAAGGAAAAAGACGGTGAGGTTTTCGATGCTTTCAGCGACCCCGAGCTCAAATACCGTCAGAGATATGTGGACCTCATAGTGAACCCTCAAGTGAGGGATACCTTCATCAAGAGAAGCCAGATCATTTCCACTATGAGGGAATATTTCAACGAGGCCGGCTGTCTTGAGGTGGAAACCCCTATTCTTCAGGGTATTCCGGGAGGTGCTACAGCCCGTCCGTTCATAACCCACCACAATGCACTGGACATTCCTCTGTATTTGCGCATCGCCAACGAGCTCTATCTCAAGAGGCTCATCGTGGGAGGATATTCAGGTGTCTATGAATTTGCAAAGGATTTCAGGAACGAGGGTATGGACAAGACCCACAATCCGGAATTCACCTGTATGGAAATCTATGTGGCCTACAAGGACTATATCTGGATGATGGAATTCGTGGAGAAGATGCTCGAAAAAATCGCCCTCAAACTCCACGGCACCACCGTTCTCACCATAGGCGACAAGCAGGTGGACTTCAAACCGCCTTACCGCCGTCTTCCTATCCTGCAGGCAATCAAGGAATATGCAGGCGTGGACGTGAGCGGGATGGACGAGGCACAACTCATTGAGACCTGCAAACAACTTCACGTCGAGGTGGACAAGACTATGGGCAAGGGCAAACTCATCGATGCCATTTTCGGGGAATATTGCGAGGAGCATCTTGTGCAGCCTACTTTCATCACGGACTACCCTGTGGAAATGTCCCCGCTCACCAAGAGACACCGCGAAAATCCGGAACTCACCGAGCGTTTCGAACTTTTCGTATGCGGCAAGGAACTCGCAAATGCCTATTCCGAACTCAACGACCCTATTGACCAGCTGGACCGTTTCAAGGAGCAGGCCCGTCTCAAGGACGAGAAAGGCGACGATGAGGCAATGTACATCGATATGGACTTCGTGAGGGCTCTGGAATACGGTATGCCTCCGACTTCCGGAATGGGTATGGGCATCGACCGTCTGACTATGTTTATGACCAACCAGCCGACCATTCAGGACGTGCTCTTCTTCCCTCAGATGAGGCCCAAGGAAGTGAAATAATTGCCGGCTTTGAAAAGGGAGAGAATCACTTCGGGACAGAATCCCCGCATCAAGGAGCTGCTCCGTCTTGCCGAAAAATCCAGGGCGAGGCGGGAAACCGGCCTTTTTGTCGTGGAGGGACAGAGGGAACTCGGCCATTGTCTCGATGCCGCTTATGTACCCCAGACCATCTTCGTTTGTGAATCCCTGTCCGGTGCCATATTTTCCGAAAACGGGAGCATAGAATTCAAGGAAGGTGCAGACGTGCTGATTTCCAAGGCATTGTCCCTGAATCCTGACTTGAATGTCATAGAGGTTCCGGACCATCTTTACGAAAAACTGGCATATAGGGGCAGTACGGAGGGAGTGGTGGCGACAGTGAAGGCCAAGACTCACGGGCTCAAGGACTTGCATTTGGGGACCAATCCTCTTGTTATGGTTCTTGAGGCCGTAGAGAAACCCGGTAATCTGGGTGCGGTTCTCAGGAGTGCAGATGCCGCCGGAGCGGATGCAGTCATTGTGTGCGATCCTTTGACCGACCTTTACAATCCCAATCTCATACGTTCCAGCGTTGGTTCTGTCTTTGGTGTCCAGCTTGCGGCAGCTTCTTCGGAAGAAACCATTTCCTTTTTGAAGTCATTGAATATAAAGATATTGACTGCACAGTTGCAGGACTCTTCCCTCTATTATGAGACTGATATGTCAGGGGCTGCGGCAATAGTAATGGGTGCTGAAGCCACGGGATTGAGTCGGCAGTGGAGAGATGCTGCGGATGCCCACATCAGAATCCCTATGTTGGGCAGGATGGACTCGCTGAACGTCTCGGTGAGTGCCACAGTGCTTCTGTATGAGGCTGTACGTCAGAGAAACAAGTGAAAATATGCAGAGATTCGGTCTTCTGGGATATCCCATAGCACATTCGCTCAGCCCCTCCCTTTTCAAGGCGGGGTATGACGGACGCTATGATTACGAGCTTGTGGAACAGGAGGACTTTGACACAGCCTGGAGGATTTTTCTCAAACGCTATCAGGCGGTGAACGTGACTGCTCCCTTCAAGGAACTGGCCTTTGAAAAGGCAAAAATCCGCAGCCGTGAATGTGAACTCATAGGTGCGGCAAATATTCTGGTCCAGACGCCCAAGGGTGTGAGCGCATGGAATTCGGACTGCACTGGTGTTGCTGCCCTGCTCAAGAAGGCTTTCGGCGGGGATCATTTCCTGGACAGGAGTTGTCTTGTCGTCGGGGCAGGAGGGGCCGGCAAGGCGGCTGCAGTGGCTGCTCTCACTTGCGGAATGAAGGTATCTATGATAAACCGCAGTCTGTCAAGGGCTTTGGATTATTCCCACCGTCTTGCTCTCTCTTCAAAGAGTCTGACTGTCCTTCCTGCAGAACAGTTCTTCAAGGCTTTCGGGGAGGCTGAAGTGGTGATTTACACCGCATCCGCCCCATTGTGGACCGTCCTCCCGGAAGAGCCCCTTGCACGGGGACCGAAAATCCTCATTGAGGCAAATTACCGCAATCCTTCTTTTTCAGTCGAGCTGCTTTCCCGTATATGTGCGGAAACTGAACTCATCCGAGGCGAGGAATGGCTTCTGATGCAGGCTGTTACGGGTTATTCTCTGATGACCGGACGCAACCCCGACTCCGCTGCAATGGCGGCTGTCCTGAAATGACAATGCTATGAGTCTGAATAAAGTGATGCTAATCGGCAATGTCGGAGCCGATCCTGAAATCCGATATCTGGAGGGCGCTTCGGCCCAGGACAGCGTGAAAGTGGCATCGTTGCGCCTTGCCACCAATGAACGCTATCGTGACCGTGAAGGCAATCTCAAGGAACACACGGAGTGGCATAATGTCACCGCCTGGCGCAGCAACGCCGAAATTATAGACAAATATGTCCGCAAAGGGACACAGATCTATGTCGAGGGCCGGATACGCACGCGCAGTTGGACGGACAAGGACAACAAAGTCCACGAAAGCCTTGAGATTCTTGCGGACACAGTCCAGCTTTTGGGGACCCGCGCCGACCGCCAGGCATAGGCATTTTTTGTGTGAATTTCGTATATTTGCGTGATTTTGAATTTTTTAACTATTTAAGTATGGCAGAAGCAGTGAAAAAACTGATGAACGACAACCCTGTGGCAAGATGGGGCGTTCTGATTCTCGTGGCATCTATGATGTTCTTCGCGTATATGTTCGTGGACGTGATGTCACCTCTCAAGTCAATGATTGAAAAATCCGTTGCTGAAGGCGGTCTCGGATGGACAAGCTCCACTTTCGGCACCTATGCGGCATCCGAATATTTTCTCAACGTATTCTGTCTCTTTCTCATTTTTGCCGGAATCATTCTGGACAAGATGGGTGTGAGATTCACTGGGCTTCTTTCTGCAGGCCTGATGGTTGGAGGTGCAATAATCAAGTTCATAGGCATTTCCGACTGGTTCCAGGGAACGGCTTTCTGTGCCTGGCTGGACAGCTGGTGGGTTGCCCTTCCGGGAAGTGCAAAACTGGCCTGCCTTGGATTTATGATTTTCGGATGTGGCTGTGAAATGGCTGGCACCACCGTTTCCAAGATTCTTGCCAAGTGGTTCAAGGGTAAGGAGATGGCTCTGGCTATGGGTTTGGAAATGGCCATTGCGCGTTTGGGAGTCTTCGCGGTGATGTGGATTTCTCCTCTCATTTCTTCCGCCTTCCCTTCAGCTGCAATAGCGGCTCCGCTTGGATTCTGCACCGCGTTGCTTTTGATAGGTCTCATCAATTTCTTCGTGTTCACCGTGATGGACTCCAAGTTCGACAAACAGCTTGAGGCTGCCGGACAGGCCACATCGGAGCATTCCGCAGAGGATGAATTCCATATCAGGGACCTTGGCAAAATCTTCACCAGCAAGATGTTCTGGATAGTGGCAATGCTCTGCGTGCTCTATTACAGCGCCATCTTCCCGTTCCAAAGATATGCTCCGAACTTCCTTGAGGAAACCCTCGGCGTGACTGCTGAGACCGCATCCCGCCTTTTCAGCTTTTTCCCTATTCTGGCAATGGTGCTTACTCCTTTCCTCGGAGGATTTCTGGATTTCAAGGGTAAGGGAGCCTCAATGCTCATGCTCGGCGCACTCATAATGATAGCCTGCCACCTCAGCTTTGCTTTCCTGCTTCCTGTATTCCCATACAAATGGCTGGCATTCCTGCTCATCATCATCCTCGGAGTTTCTTTCTCCCTGGTACCGGCAGCCCTCTGGCCATCAGTTCCGAAAATTATAGACGAGAAGATACTCGGTTCGGCATATTGCGTGATTTTCTGGGTGCAGAACATCGGCCTCTGCCTCGTGCCTCTGCTCATCGGAAGTGTGCTTGAGGCCACAGGCGGCTATCGTGTCCCAATGATCATTTTCTCCATTTTCGGTGTGCTTGCCTTCCTTTTCTCCCTTTGGCTCAAAGCGGAAGACAGCAGAAAGGGATATGGACTTGAAAAACCTAACGTGGAGAAGAAATAAGCTCTTTTGCAATGACTTACGGACTCCTGGACAAAATAGACAGCCCAAAGGACATCAAAGCTTTGAGCCTTGAGGAACTCAGGGAACTTTGCTCGCAGTTGCGCTCCTATATGATAGACTGCTGCGCGGTGAATCCCGGACATCTCGGTTCGAGCCTTGGTGCCGTAGAGCTGATAGTGGGCTTGCACAAGGTCTATGAGACCCCACAGGACAAGATTGTCTTCGACGTGGGACACCAGGCCTATGCCCACAAAATCCTCACAGGACGTAGGGAGGCTTTCAAGTTAAACCGCAAGAGAGAGGGAATCAGCGGATTCACCCGCAGGGAGGAATCAGTCTATGATGCCTTCGGTGTGGGCCATTCCTCCACTTCCATTTCCGCCGCCCTCGGACTGGCCACTGCCGCCCGTCTTCAGGGGTCTGACGAAAAGGTGGTTGCGGTAATCGGCGACGGCGCACTCACAGGCGGATTGGCTTATGAGGGACTTAACAATGCCGGGGCAAGCAAGGCCGATCTTCTGGTTGTGCTCAACGACAACAACTTCTCCATAGACCGCAATCTCGGTGCTGTCCACGAACATCTGCTCCGTCTCACCACCAACGCGACCTATAACAGGATAAAGACCCATCTGTGGAACAGAATAGGCGAAAACGGTTTCCGCAACACCATCAGATCCATAGTTGCCAATGCTAAACATTCCATCATAAAACAGTCCGGAGGTGATATTTTCGAGGCTATGGGCTTCCGCTATTTCGGACCCATAGATGGTAACGATATGGAACAGGTGCTGGAGACTTTGCAGAAAATCAAAAACCTGCCGGGACCTCGCGTACTCCACATCATCACCACCAAAGGCAAGGGTTATGCTCCTGCCGAACGTCAGCAGACCATATGGCACGCTCCCGGAACCTTTGACCCGGAGACCGGAGCCAGAATCTGCAATTCGGATGGAGTCAGCCGCTATCAGGATGTATTCGGAGAGGTGCTTACAGATTTGGCTTCCAAGGATGAAAGCATTGTAGGAATCACCCCTGCAATGTCTTCAGGCTGCGGAATGAATGTTTTCGCAAAGGCCTATCCTGACAGGTTCTTTGACGTGGGCATTGCAGAGGAACACGCCGTGACATTCTCGGCCGGTCTTGCCGCCAGGGGTATGCGTCCGTTCTGCAATATCTACTCCTCTTTCTCCCAGAGGGCTTACGACCAGATTATCCACGATGTAGCCCTGCAGAATCTTCCTGTTGTTCTCTGTTTCGACAGGGCCGGACTCGTGGGCGAAGACGGGGCGACTCACCACGGATGCTACGATATGGCTGCCTACAGGAGTGTTCCGAATGCTGTGATTGCTGTGCCTTCCGATGAGGTGGAACTCAAGAATATGATGTACACGGCTTCCCGGATCCAAGGTGGCCCGTTCATTATCCGCTATCCTCGCGGCAAGGGAGAGAATGCCCCTTGGAAGGAGTCGGAATATGAAGTCTGCGAGGTGGGACGGGGAGTTTGCGTGCTTGAAGGCAAGGATGTGGCTGTTGTTGTGGCCGGTCCGGTGCTGTATGAGGCGCGCAAGGCGGTCCGTTCTGTCGAGGCCGGGACAGGGAAGAAAGTTTCCCTATACAATATAAGGTACGTAAAACCTGTTGATACCGCTTTGCTGGACAGAATCTGCAAAGATCACAAAACCATCATTACAGTTGAGGATGGATGTGTGGAGGGAGGATTGCACGGTGCCGTGGCCGAGTACGTGGCTGAGGTGGCACCGGGAGTGAGGGTAATCCCTATAGGTATCCCGGACAGGTTCATAGCCCAGGACACCCAGAAGAATCAGCGGGCAGAATGTGGCCTGACAGCCGACGCCATCGAAGACCGCATCCGGAAGGTGCTTTAGTAATCAAGCAGTTCGCGGTCTTTTTCGAACAGTTCAGAGGCCTTGGCTTCAGGAATGAATTTCCAGGAGCCGAGGCTTTTTGCATCATAGACTGATTCTGGAGTCACCACCTCGCGGTCCGAGAAAAACCGTTTGATGAGTTCCCGGATTTCAATGTGTCTGGACACCACCCTTGCTGAAAGTTCGTCGGCCGGGATGCCTGCTCCCTTGATGAGCAGGTCGCCTCCACCCGTAGCCCTGTAGGAGGTCATTGCCACAAGATAGCATTTGTCAGGATAGAAAGTGCTGCCGTCAGCCATTGACTGGATGTGGATACGTTTGCCCTGTGGCTTGTTGATATTGACGGTGTAGATGATTCCGGCAGCCGAGTCGAAATTGTAACTGCGTCCGGTAAGGGACCAGCGGCTGTTCCCGGTGCGTTCGTCAGTCTTGTTCTGGATTCCGAGCAGGTGTTCCCGACAGTCCGGGGCAAGCCAGTCTCCATAGGAATATTCCAGGTAGTCCTTTATTTCCTTGCCGGTAAGGCTCAACATAAAAAGCTGGTTCTCGTAAGGATAGATTTTGAATAGGTCGTTCACTACCACATCCCCGGCCTTTGCCAGACGACCTGAACCTATGGGTGCTGCAAAAGAAATGTCCGCCCCGGTTTCTGCAAGCTGTACAGTATGCAACATATTGATATAGTCACACATACCGCCCAAAGCCTCGTCTGACCTCAGTTCCATTGCCAGTTTTCCAATCTTTGCTCCGGTGTATTCCCTCACGCTTTCTATCTCAGCTGCAAAGGTTTCGGCCATTTTCAGGTCGCGGCTTTCGCGTTTGAGCCGGACAATTTCGGCTTTGCGTTCTCCGGTCTTGAAGTTCACCTTGGCATGCCCCACGGTCTGAGCTCGTGCTCCTGAGTCAATGTAGATGCAGCCTTCGTGTTCGGTGGTGAAAGGACGATGGTCGTGTGCCCCTATGAGCAGGTCCACGCCTTTCAGCGAATGAAGCAGGTCCAGGGCCTGATTTTCCAGCATTGACCCGTCTCCCAGGCCTGTACCGCTGTGTACGGTCACTATGACCAAGTCCGGATTCTCGTTGGCTCTCACCTCGTCCACTCTCTTCTGTACACATTGCATCAGGTCCACGAAGTCCAACCCGCTCCAGAGATGTTCCGGCAGCCAGGCTTTTATATTCGCGTTGTTGAATCCCAGTACGGCGATTTTGCGGCCGCCTTTGTTTACCATAGTATAATAAGGGAAGTAAGGCTGTCCGTCTGAAGCATTCACGACATTGCCGGAAAGGGTAGGGATGCCTCTGTTTTCGAGTTGGGCAGTCACCCTGTCATAGACTGCGTGTCCGGTTTCAATGTCGTGGTTGCCCAATGTGACCGCATCGTAACCCATATAATCTGCTATTCGCGGGTAGATGTGTTCGGAGACCGTGTCCACATAATTGAAATAGTAAGCCATATTGTCTCCCTGCAGAATGTCTCCGGCATCAAGGAGAAGGACATTGTCCCTGCCGAAACAGCGCCTGAGGCTGTCTGTGTAGATATTCACTGCTTCCAGGGAGGACTGTGGCCTGTCGGAACTGAAGTCCACGCTCAGGAAGCGTCCGTGCACGTCGCCGGTGGTCACGATGTGGAGCTCGTCTGACTTGGGGGTGCATCCCTGTATGGAAATCAGGATGATGGAAAGGAACAGAAGGGGAGAGTGTCGGTTCATTTTACTGAGAGTTTTATAGTTTTCTTATGAATTTTCTGCAAATTTAATCGAAAAATCGGAAAAAGTTTTGGAGAATTAGATTTAATGCCTATCTTTGCAATCCCTTTCGAGTTGAGGCGAATGCCGATGTAGCTCAGTTGGCTAGAGCACGTGATTTGTAATCTCGGGGTCGTGGGTTCGACTCCCTCCATCGGCTCAAGTTTCCAAGATTTTGGAGATCCTCACTCAAAAAGGAAAAGGGAGAATACCAGAGTGGCCAAATGGGGCAGACTGTAAATCTGCTGGTTTTTACCTTCGGTGGTTCGAATCCATCTTCTCCCACAAGTTCTTTGAAGTTTTTCTGCTATGTTTTGAAATCTTTTTGAAGTTTATTTTTGAGGGATTTCAAGGCGGGCGAGAGCGGAGGAAGGGAGTTACCTTTCGGTAATGACCGCCCGACGGTTCGATGCCCAACGCAGAAATCACCAAAAAGAAACGAAAAAGCGGAAGTAGCTCAGTTGGTAGAGCATTAGCCTTCCAAGCTAAGGGTCGCGGGTTCGAACCTCGTCTTCCGCTCAATACTACGCCAGTGTAGCTCAGGGGTAGAGCGCTTCCTTGGTAAGGAAGAGGTCGAGAGTTCAAATCTCTCCACCGGCTCTGCTTTTTTTTATGTATAGTAGAGTATAAAACTTTTTAAACATACAAGTATGGCAAAAGAAACCTTTAAAAGAGACAAACCCCACGTTAACATTGGTACGATCGGCCATGTTGACCACGGTAAGACCACTTTGACTGCAGCAATCACTACAGTCCTTGCAAAGAAGGGTCTTTCAGAGTTGCGTTCATTCGACTCTATCGATAACGCACCTGAGGAGAAAGAGCGTGGTATCACTATCAATACCGCTCACGTAGAGTATCAGACTGCAACCCGTCACTACGCACACGTAGACTGCCCGGGCCACGCTGACTACGTTAAGAACATGGTTACCGGTGCAGCCCAGATGGACGGCGCAATCCTCGTAGTTGCTGCAACTGACGGTCCTATGCCTCAGACTCGTGAGCACATCCTTCTTGCACGTCAGGTGAACGTTCCAAGAATCGTCGTTTTCATGAACAAGGTTGACCTTGTTGACGACCCTGAAATGCTTGACCTCGTTGAGATGGAAATCCGTGACCTCCTTTCATTCTACGGCTTCGACGGCGACAACGCTCCGGTAATCCGCGGTTCTGCACTCGGTGCACTCAACGGTGACCCTCAGTACGAAGAGAAGGTTATGGAACTTATGGACGCAGTTGACGAGTACATTCCTATCCCTCCACGTGATAACGAGAAACCTTTCCTTATGCCTATCGAGGACATCTTCTCAATCACAGGTCGTGGTACTGTAGCAACTGGTCGTATAGAAACAGGTGTTATTCATGTAGGTGACGAAGTTGAAATCGTTGGTCTTGGCGAAGAGCCTAAGAAGACTGTCATCACCGGTGTCGAGATGTTCCGCAAACTCCTCGATGAGGGTGAGGCTGGTGACAACGTAGGTCTCCTTCTCCGTGGTATCGACAAGAAGGAAATCAAGAGAGGTCAGGTGCTTGCAAAGCCTGGTACTATCCATCCGCACGAGCACTTCACAGCTGAGATTTACGTTTTGAAGAAAGACGAAGGTGGTCGTCACACTCCATTCCACAACCACTATCGTCCTCAGTTCTTCCTCCGTACTCTCGACATCACTGGAGAGATTCAGCTTCCTGACGGCGTAGAGGTAGTTATGCCTGGTGACAACGTGACAATCAACGTTGATCTTATCTACCCAGTAGCGCTCAACGTAGGTCTCCGTTTCGCTATCCGCGAAGGTGGACGTACTGTAGGTGCAGGTCAGATTACCAAGGTTAACGACTAATACCTATAAACAGATGGGAGATAGCCCTTCGGGACCTCTCCCATCTTTTCACAGGGGAATAGAACAAGGGTAGTTCAGCGGTCTCCAAAACCGTCGATGTGGGTTCGAATCCTGCTTCCCCTGCCAATATCAAAGGTTACGATTTGGTAAAGTTTAACAGGCATCCGCTTCCGCTTCCAATTTTGGATGCCCATTAACGGTAAAGATGAAAAAAATCATTAATTACTTCAAAGAGTCGTACTATGAGTTGACCAAGAAAGTATCTTGGCCATCGTGGGACAAATTGCAGAGCTCAGCCCTCCTCGTGATGGTTGCGTCTGTGATTTTTGCTCTCGTTATTCTCGCAATGGACACTGCATTCCAGTATCTGATGAAGGCTATCTACACTCTTTAATTTCAAGTTCAGATTGTTATGAGTGAGAATTCAAAGAAGTGGTATGTCCTCAGAACAGCGGGCGGAAAGGAGAAAAAGGCAAAGGAGTATCTTGAGAAGGAAATCGAAAGATTCGGTCTCAAGGACTATGTAAACCAGGTTCTCGTTCCGACCGAGAAGGTGTATCAGATCCGCAACGGCAAGAGAGTCTGCACAGAAAGGCTCTTTTTCCCAGGCTATGTCCTGATTGAGGCTGAGCTCACCGGAGAGTTGCAGTACATAATCCGCAACGAGGTCCCTCATATGTCCGGATTCCTTACTGAAAAACGTGAAACAAAACGCGACACGCTCAAGGACGGTAAGGTACGGGTGCAGGAGGAGAAGATACCTATCCCTCTTCGTGATGATGAGGTAAGGCGTCTGCTCGGAGAACAGGATGAAAAGGCAAGTGCTGATGTTGAGACAATTGTTGACTACAAGGTCGGCGATGCAGTCAAGATTACAGACGGTCCTTTCAATGGTTTCGACGGCACGGTTGAGGAGATAGTGGAAGACAGAAGCAAGCTCAAGGTAGTGGTTATGATTTTCGGCAGAAAGACTCTGCTCGAGCTCAATTTTACCCAAGTAACTAAAGAATAATCATTTATTATGGCAAAAGAAATTACTGGATTTATTAAACTCCAGATTAAGGCCGCCGCAGCTAATCCATCACCTCCTGTAGGACCGGCACTCGGTTCAAAGGGACTGAATATTATGGATTTCTGCAAGCAGTTCAATGCCCGCACCCAGGAAAGCGCAGGCAAAATCCTTCCGGTAGTCATCACCGTCTACAGTGACAAGTCTTTCACCTTCGAGGTAAAGCAGCCGCCTGTAGCAATTCAGTTGAAGGAAGCTGCCAAGATTCAGACTGCATCTGCAGAGCCTAACAGAAAGAAAGTTGCTACCATCACCTGGGATCAGGTGAAGACCATAGCAGAGACAAAAATGCCGGACCTCAACTGCTTCACGCTTGAGTCTGCAATGTCTATGGTCGCAGGTACTGCAAGAAGTATGGGTATCAAAGTTGAAGGCGGCGAGAAGCCTGCTGGTATCAAATAATTTTTGACAAGCTATGGGTAAACTTACAAAAAACCAGAAAGCGGTTGTGGCCAAGGTTGATTCGGCCAAAATGTATAAGCTTGCTGAGGCTTGCCAGCTTGTGAAGGAAGTTTCTTTCACTAAATTCGATGCTTCAGTAGAGCTCCACGTAAACCTCGGTGTAGATCCGAGAAAGGCTAACCAGATGATCCGCGGTGTCGTTACTCTTCCTTACGGAACAGGTAAGACCAAGCGCGTGCTCGTGCTCTGTACTCCTGACAAGGAAAACGAGGCAAAAGAGGCAGGTGCTGACTATGTTGGTCTCGACGAGTACATCGAGAAGATCAAAGGCGGCTGGACTGACGTAGATGTTATCATCTGTACCCCTTCAGTTATGGCCAAGGTCGGTGCAATCGGACGTATTCTCGGTCCTCGCGGCTTGATGCCTAACCCTAAGACCGGTACTGTTACAATGGATGTGGCAAGTGCTGTGAAAGAAGTGAAAGCTGGTAAAATCGACTTCAAAGTTGACAAGACCGGTATCGTTCACGCAGCTATCGGAAAAGTTTCTTTCCCTGCAGAGAATATTCTCGGCAACGCCAATGAGCTTCTCTCCGCCATTCTTAAGCTGAAACCGGCTACCCTCAAGGGCACATACCTCCAGGCAGTTTCCATCTGCTCTACTATGAGCCCGGGTATTCACGTTGATATCAAAACAATCGGCAGTGCTGAATAAAACTAAACAATTATGAGAAAAGAATTGAAAGTCGAAGTAATTGAGGCTATTTCAGCACAGATCCAGGAAACTCCCAACTTCTACATCACGGACATTTCCGGGCTCAATGCTGAACAGACATCAAACCTCCGTCGCGAGTGCTTCAAGCAGGGCATCAAACTCTCTGTCGTAAAGAACACTCTCTTCATCAAGGCTACAGAATCACTTGGCGAAGACATCAAGGAGCTTTATCCTGCTCTCGAAGGTCCAACAGCCATTATGTACTGTGCAACTCCAAACGCACCTGCAAAACTCATCAAGAAATTTGCAGACGCAGGTTCCGAGAAACCGGCCCTCAAAGGTGCTTATGTTCAGGAATGTGCATTCCTCGGTGCAGACAAGCTCAATGAGCTCTGCAACATCAAGTCCAGGGAAGAACTCATCGCAGATATCGTGGCTCTTCTCCAGGCTCCTGCAAGGAACGTCATTTCAGCTCTCCAGAATGCTTCCGGCAACACTGTTGCTGGCCTCGTAAAGGCAATCGAAGAGAAAAAATCAAACGAATAAATCAAATAACAATTTAAAACAATATTAATTATGGCAGACATTAAAGCACTCGCAGAAGAGTTGGTAAACCTTACTGTGAAAGATGTTCAGGAACTCGCTAATGTTCTCAAAGAAGAGTATGGTATCGAGCCAGCAGCTGCAGCAGTTGCAGTAGCAGCAGGCCCTGCAGCAGCAGGCGAGGCAGCTCCAGCTGAGCAGACTGAATTCGACGTAATCCTCAAGAGCGCAGGCCAGGCTAAACTTGGCGTTATCAAGGTCGTTCGCGAGAAGACTGGTCTCGGTCTGAAAGAGGCTAAGGAACTCGTAGACAAGGCTCCTACAGCTATCAAAGAGAAAGCTAACAAGGCTGAGGCTGAGGACTTGAAGGCTGCCCTTGAAGAGGCAGGTGCAGAAGTTGAGATTAAATAACTTCTCCTGCTTCCCCAAAGGGGAACAATCTCAGGTTTAGGGTCAAATTAGGGCCCTAAACCTTTTTGTCGTATTTATGTTTTAATTATATCATAGAGGGCAGAAGATGTCACAAAAGACTAAAAATCAGCGCATTTCCTTCGCAACGTCAAAGATTCTTCTGGAATATCCGGATCTCCTCGAGGTACAGCTCAAGTCCTTCAAGGACTTTTTCCAGCTTGAGACCACTCCTGAGAACAGGAAGAACGAGGGACTTTACCAGGTTTTCCAGGAAATCTTCCCGATTGAGGATACGCGCAACAACTATAAGCTTGAGTTCATTGACTACTTCATCGATCCTCCACAGTATTCCATCGAGGAATGTCTGGAGAGAGGAAAGACTTTTGAAGTTCCTTTGAAGGCAAAACTCCGCCTTTCTTGCAGCGACCCGGAGCACGAGGATTTCGACACCAAGGTGCAGGATGTGTACCTGGGCAATATCCCGTATATGACCCCGGCTGGTACGTTCGTAATCAACGGTTCTGAGCGTATCATCGTTTCTCAGCTGCATCGTTCTCCAGGCGTATTCTTCGGCTCAAGCATTCATCCAAACGGAACGAAACTCTATTCTGCCAGAATCATCCCGTTCAAAGGTTCCTGGATCGAGTTCACTACGGACATCAACAATGTGATGTATGCCTACATCGACCGTAAGAAGAAACTTCCTGTAACCACCCTGCTCCGTGCCATCGGTTTCAATGGCGATAAGGACATCATCGACATTTTCGGTCTTGCAGACGAAGTGGAGGCTACACCTGAGAACCTCGAGAAGTTCCAGGGTAGAAAACTTGCGGCCAAAGTCCTGAAGACTTGGTCGGAGGACTTCGTGGATGAGGATACCGGAGAGGTGATTCCGATTGAAAGAACAACTGCGATAGTTGAACGCGGGGAGATTCTCGGACCTGATACGATAGAAAAACTTTCTGACACCGAAGTCAAGACCATCCTCCTGCAGAAGGAAGATGCAAATGTCAATGAGTATGCAATAATCTATAATACTCTTCAGAAAGACCCTACCAATACGATGACTGAGGCTGTTACATATATATATAAACAGCTCAGAAATTCGGAACCACCTGATGAGGCAACCGCAAGGGACGTAATAGACAAACTTTTCTTCTCCGACAAGAGGTATGACCTCGGAGACGTGGGACGTTACCGCCTCAACAAGAAGCTTAACCTTTCTATTGATGACAATGTCAGAGTGCTCACCAACACCGACATCATCGAGATCATAAAGTATCTCATCCAGCTCATCAATTCCAAGGCTACAGTTGACGATATAGACCACTTGAGCAACCGTCGCGTGAGGACTGTAGGCGAGCAGCTCGCCAACCAGTTCAATGTGGGTCTCTCAAGAATGGCCCGCACCATCCGTGAAAGGATGAACGTGCGCGACAGTGAGCAGTTTGCACCAACCGATCTGATAAACTCGAAGACCCTTTCTTCAGTTATAAATTCCTTCTTCGGAACAAGCCAGCTCTCACAGTTTATGGACCAGACCAACCCGTTGTCTGAGATGACCCACAAGCGTCGTCTTTCAGCTCTCGGTCCTGGCGGTCTTTCCCGTGACAGAGCGGGATTTGAGGTGCGAGACGTGCACTACACACACTATGGCCGTCTTTGCCCTATCGAGACTCCGGAAGGTCCTAACATCGGACTTATTTCATCACTCTGCGTCTATGCCCGCATCAACAACCTCGGTTTCATCGAGACTCCTTACCGCAAGGTGGAGAACGGAAAAGTTGACCTCAGCAGTGCAGGATGGCAGTATATGAGTGCGGAGGAGGAAGAGGACGAGATGGTTTCACTCGCAAAGGTGAATATGGATGAAGATGGCAATATCCTTGAAGACAGGGTTCTTTGCCGTCTCGGTGCCGATTTCCCTCTCGTGACCAAGGATGAGGTAAACTATATGGATGTGGCTCCTAACCAGATTGCTTCCGTTGCGGCTTCCCTCATTCCTTTCCTTGAGCACGACGATGCCCACCGTGCATTGATGGGTGCGAACATGATGAGACAGGCAGTTCCGCTTCTCAGCCCTGAGGCTCCTATCGTGGGTACAGGTCTGGAGGAAAGAGTCTGCCTTGATTCAAGGACCCAGGTTGTTGCTGAAAGAACCGGCGAGGTGGTCTATGTGGATGCGAATGAAATCCATGTGAAGTATGACAGGACTGACGATGAGAGATTCGTAAGTTTCACTGACGATATCACAGTTTATCAGCTTCCTATTTACCGCAGGACCAACCAGAGCACTACCATTCTCCTCAAACCGGTTGTCCGCAAGGGCGATAAGGTGGAGAAAGGACAGGTTCTCACAGAGGGTTATGCCACCCAGAATGGCGAGCTTGCACTCGGACGTAACCTCAAAGTGGCGTTCATGCCTTGGAAGGGTTACAACTATGAGGATGCTATCGTGCTCTCAGAGAGAATGATCCGCTGGGATATCCTCACTTCCATCCACGTGGAGGAATACCTCACTGAGGTGCGCGACACCAAGCGCGGTATGGAGGAACTTACTTCCGACATTCCTAACGTGAGCGAGGATGCAACACGCAACCTCGACGAAAACGGTATCATCCGTGTCGGTGCGCATATTGAGCCGGGCGACATAATGATAGGTAAGATTACCCCTAAGGGAGAGAGTGATCCTTCTCCTGAGGAGAAACTTCTCCGCGCCATCTTCGGCGACAAAGCCGGTGACGTAAAAGATGCTTCTCTCAAGGCAAATCCTTCTCTTGACGGTACCATCATCAAGACCGCCCTTTATTCCAAGGCCGGAAAGGATGCGAACAAGAAGACAGCCAAGGCTGAGATGAAGGTTCGCTGTGAAAAGGCTGAGGAAGAGTTCAATGTGAAGGCTGAGGCTCTCAGGTCCAGATTCCTGGACAAACTCATCGTGCTCGTGGAGGGTAAGAAGAGTGCCGGAATCAACTACCTTGAAGGCGAAGAGATTATCCCTAAGGGAGATACCATCAAGGCTTCCTCTCTCAAGGATATCAACTATGAGAACGTCAACACCAGCAAGTGGACTACAGACAAGAATACCAATGTCCTTGTAAGGGAACTCATCAACAACTATTGCATCGCATACAAGGAGGAGGCAGCAAAGGCCAAGAGGGAAATTGACCGCATCAAGGTCGGTGATGAACTCGCCAATGGTGTTCTCCAGGTTGCGAAGGTCTATGTGGCCCGCAAGAGAAAGATCAGAGTCGGTGACAAGATGGCAGGACGTCACGGTAACAAGGGTATTGTTGCCAAGGTTGTACGTGACGAGGATATGCCGTTCCTTGCAGACGGTACACCTGTGGACATAGTCCTCAACCCTCTCGGTGTGCCTTCCCGTATGAACCTCGGTCAGATTTATGAGACCGTGCTCGGATGGGCAGGAGAGGAACTCGGACTCAAGTTCTCCACCCCGATTTTTGACGGTGCCTCACTGGATGAAATTTGCGAGTACACCGATAAGGCAGGCCTTCCGAGATATGGAAAGACCTACCTCAGGGACGGTGGTACAGGAGACTGGTTCGACCAGCCTGCGACTGTCGGAGTCATCTATATGATCAAGCTCGGCCATATGGTCGATGACAAGATGCACGCCAGGTCCATCGGTCCTTACTCTCTCATCACACAGCAGCCTCTCGGCGGTAAAGCACAGTTCGGAGGACAGCGTTTCGGAGAGATGGAGGTGTGGGCACTCGAGGCATTCGGTGCTTCCAATGTTCTCCAGGAAATCCTTACCGTCAAGTCAGATGACGTGAGCGGACGTTCCAAGACTTATGAAGCAATCGTCAAGGGCGACCTGATGCCGACTCCGGGTATTCCTGAGTCACTCAACGTCCTTCTTCACGAGCTCAGGGGTCTTGGTCTGAAGGTAACTCTGGATTAATTACAGACAATTTGAAACATTTGAAATATGCCGACTTTTAATAAAGACAACAAGGTTAAAAGCAATTTCGAAAGAATCAGCATATCGCTCGCTTCTCCTGAAGACATCAAAGAAAGGTCTTCAGGAGAGGTCCTGAAGCCGGAGACGGTCAACTACAGGACTTACAAGCCGGAGCGTGACGGTCTTTTCTGCGAGAAGATTTTCGGTCCTACCAAGGATTATGAATGTCATTGCGGAAAGTACAAGAGAATCAAGTACCGTGGAATCGTCTGTGACCGATGCGGAGTCGAAGTGACTGAGAAGAAGGTCCGCAGGGAGAGGATGGGACACATTGAACTCACGGTTCCTGTGGCTCACATCTGGTATTTCAAGTCTGCGCCAAACAAAATTGCGGCGATGCTCGGCATTGCAGCGAAGAAACTCGAATCAGTCATCTACTACGAAAAGTACATCGTGACTGCACCGGGTGAGACAGGCCTTAACAAACTCGACCTGCTTTCAGAGGACGAGTACCTTGACCTGCTCCTGCAATATCCTGACAATCAGAATCTTGCAGATGACGATCCGGCCAAATTCAAGGCTGGTATGGGTGCAGAGGCCATCTATGATCTCCTCAAGGAAATCGACGTGGATGCCCTTGCAAAGGAACTTCGTACCAAGATGCTCACAGACACATCCCAGCAGAGACGTGCCGAGGCCCTCAAGAGGCTTTCCATCGTGAAATGGTTCCAGGAGTCCAAGGGCATCAACCGTCCGGAATGGATGATTCTCAAGGTTGTTCCGGTCATTCCGCCTGATCTTCGTCCTCTCGTTCCTCTTGATGGAGGCCGTTTTGCGACTTCAGACTTGAATGACCTGTACAGAAGGGTGATTATCAGGAACAACCGTCTCAAGAGGCTGATTGAAATCAAGGCCCCTGAAGTGATTCTCCGCAACGAAAAGCGTATGCTTCAGGAGGCAGTCGATTCACTCTTCGACAACTCCAAGAAGTCCAATGCAGTCAAGAGCGAGGCAAACAGGGCACTCAAGTCCCTTTCCGACAGCCTCAAAGGTAAGCAGGGACGCTTCCGTCAGAACCTCCTCGGTAAGCGTGTGGACTATTCCGCACGTTCAGTTATCGTCGTGGGTCCGGAGCTCAAGATGCACGAGTGCGGTCTGCCTAAGTTTATGGCAGCTGAGCTTTACAAGCCGTTCATTATCAGGAAACTGATTGAGAGGGGAATCGTGAAGACAGTGAAGTCTGCAAAGAAGATTGTGGACCGCAAGGACCCTATGATATGGGAAATCCTCGAGAATGTGATGAAGGGCCATCCGGTGCTTTTGAACCGTGCGCCTACACTTCACAGACTCGGTATCCAGGCATTCCAGCCTAAGATGATTGAGGGTAAGGCTATCCAGTTGCATCCTCTCGCTTGTACTGCGTTCAACGCCGACTTCGACGGTGACCAGATGGCGGTTCACCTTCCGCTCGGAAATGCAGCCATTATGGAGGCACAGCTCCTTATGCTCGGTTCTCACAACATCCTGAACCCTGCAAACGGAACGCCTATCACCGTGCCTTCCCAGGATATGGTGCTCGGACTTTACTACATCACCAAGCTTCGTGACGGAGCCAAGGGCGAAGGCCTGAAGTTCTATGGTCCGGAAGAGGTGATTATAGCATTGAACGAAAAGGCAATTGACATCCACGCCAAGATTTGGGTGCGTCTGCCTAAGGACAAGATGGACCTTTCCAAAGGTACTGAAATGGTCGAGACTTCAGCTGGTAGAATCATTGTCAACCAGTATGTTCCGCAGGAAGTTCCTTATGTGAACGAGGTGCTTGGAAAGAAATCTCTCAGGAACATCATTTCCGTGGTAATCAAGAATACCGGAGTGTCCAGAACCTCACAGTTCCTCGACGACATCAAGAACCTCGGTTACCGCAAGGCATTCGAGGGCGGTCTGTCGTTCAACCTTGGTGATGTGCTCGTACCTGAAGAGAAGACTCAGCTCATCGAGGATGCATACAAGACTGTTGAGGACATCAAGGCCAACTTCCAGATGGGTCTCATCACCAACAACGAGCGTTACAACAAGGTCATCGACCTCTGGTCCGGTATCGACAACAAAATCAGCAAGATAGTCGAGAAACAGATTTCCTCAGACCAGCAGGGTTTCAATCCTGTGTATATGATGCTTGATTCAGGAGCCCGTGGTTCTGCAGCACAGATCAAGCAGCTCTGCGGTATGCGTGGTTTGATGGCAAAACCTCAGAAATCCGGTTCATCCAGCGCGGAGATTATCGAGAACCCTATTACCACCAACCTTAAGGAAGGTATGTCAGTGCTCGAGTACTTCATCTCCACCCACGGTGCCAGAAAGGGTCTTGCCGATACAGCCCTCAAGACAGCCGATGCAGGTTACCTTACCCGTCGTCTGGTGGACGTTTCACACGATGTCATCATCAACGAGGAGGACTGCGGCACACTCAGAGGACTTATCGCAACTGCAATCAAGAGCAAGGATGAAGTTGTCGAGTCTCTCGGCGAAAGAATTCTCGGCCGTACTTCAGTGCACGACGTGTTCAATCCTCTTACCGGCGAGCTCATCATTCCTGCCGGCGAGCAGATTACAGAAGACATTGCAAAACTCATCGAGTCTCTGCCTATTGAGCAGGTGGAAATCCGTTCAGTGCTTACCTGCGAATCCCGCAAGGGTGTCTGCGCCAAGTGCTACGGACGTAACCTCGCATCAGGCAGGATGGTTGAAAAGGGTGAGGTTGTCGGAGTCATTGCGGCACAGTCCATCGGTGAGCCTGGTACCCAGCTTACTCTCCGTACATTCCACGTCGGAGGTACTGCATCCAGCACTGCTGCCGACAGTTCCATCACTTCCAAATACAATGGTAAGCTTGAGTTCGAAGAGCTCAGGACCATTGAGAGGAAAATGGACGACGGCACCAGCCAGACTGTGGTTGTCAGCCGTACGACTGAACTCCGCATCATCGATGAGAACACCGGCATAACCTTCTCACAGTATGACGTTCCTTACGGATCCATACTCTACAAAAACGAAGGTGAGTCCGTGAAGAAGGGCGATTTGATTTGCGAGTGGGATGTCTATAATGCAATCACCATCATCGAGACCGACGGTACGGTGCGTTTCGACGGACTTGTTGAGGGTGAGAACTACCGCGAAGAGATGGCTGACGAATACTCTCTCAACAGGGATAAGGTCATCATCGAAGGCCGTGACAGAACCAAGAACCCGAGCATACTCATCGTGGATGACGACAATAACATCAAGAAGCAGTACAACCTGCCTGTCGGCGCACACGTGATGATCAATGAGGGTGATAAGGTGAAGGTCGGAGACATCATCATCAAGATTCCTCGTGCCATCGGTAAGTCCAGCGATATCACAGGAGGTCTCCCTCGAGTTACTGAACTCTTCGAGGCCAGAAATCCTTCCAACCCTGCAATCGTCACCGAAATCAACGGTGAAGTCACGATGGGCAAGGTCAAGAGGGGTAACCGTGAGATTATCGTCACCAACCGTTCAGGTGTGCAGAAGAGCTATCTCGTGCCTCTTACCAAGCAGATTATGGTTCAGGAGAACGACTATGTGAAGGCCGGAATGAGGCTTTCAGACGGTGCCGTTTCGCCTACCGACCTGCTCAGGATTCTCGGCCCGATTAAGGTTCAGGAGTACATCGTGAACGAAATCCAGGAGGTTTACCGCCTGCAAGGTGTGAAGATCAACGACAAGCACTTCGAGATTATCGTGCGCCAGATGATGCGCAAGGTTCAGATTGTGGATCCGGGTGACACCGAATTCCTCCAGGAAGAACTTGTGGACAAGTGGCAGTTTATGGACACCAACGATGCAATCTACGGCAAGCTCTATGTTGTGGAAGCCGGTGATTCCCAGAGATTTGTCCCTGGCGACATCATCACTCCACGAGAGCTCCGCGGTGAGAACTCCTCACTCGAGCGTCAGGGCTTGAAGACCATCGTTGTTCGTGATGCCAAGCCAGCAACTGCAAACCAGATTCTCCAGGGTATTACCCGAGCAGCTTTGAAGACAAACAGCTTCATCTCTGCTGCATCCTTCCAGGAGACCACCAAAGTACTCAGCGAGGCTGCCATCCGCGGTCGTGTCGACTACCTCGAAGGTCTGAAGGAGAATGTGATTTGCGGTCACGCAATTCCTGCCGGTACCGGACAGAAGGAGTTCCAGGAAATCCTGGTGGCACCTATAGCTCAGACTCAGCAGGATCTCTCAGAACTGTAGTCCTGAACAGATACATTGAAGGCCGGTCCGGATTTGTTCGGATCGGCCTTTTTTAATGCCCCGATACGGAAATTGTGCGAAAAAGGTTATCAATTTTTGAAAAACTCCGTATATTCGCGACTAAATCAAGTTGAAACTGCTATGCAATTCCGAAAATTCACAAAGTTCTCCAAGCTTATATTGTCATTATGTGCAATATTGTTTGCAGGGGGTATTATTTCCCTGTGCATAGTGGAAGACGATGCGACGCAGAGCCGTCTGGCATTTCAGACCTTTGAGGTGGCCCTGATGATATTTCTCATATTCGTGCCAGACATACTCCACAGGATAATGAGAGTGAAGATTCCGGCACTTATGGAAATCATTTTCGTGGCTTTCAATTTCTGTTGTCTCATACTTGGTGACGTGGCCGATTTCTACGGGCGCATACCTTGGTGGGATTCTATGGAGCACGGGATGTCAGGTGTGTTGCTCGGGATTCTCGGATATGTAATTATTAACACATTCAACAGTGTTGAAGGCAACAAATTCCGCTATTCCCCAATCTTTGTCTCTATGTGGGTAATCAGCTTTGCAATGGCGGTGGGAGCTTTGTGGGAAATTCTGGAGTTCATCACAGACGGACTTTTCGGACTCAATTCCCAGCAGTTTATGGCGAGCAGTGGCACCTTTGACGCTTCCGTACCTCTGCAGGGTCACGAGGCCCTCAGGGATACGATGGAGGATTTGATGTTGGACTTTGCCGGTTCTCTAATCATTTCAGTTATAGGCTATTTTGATTTGAAGAAACAGCGCAAGGGCATAGCTGACCTTACGCTGGATACTGATGATGAAATAAGTTCGGAGCAAGGAGAGAATGCCACCCAAAAGGCTGACTGACTTGCTTCATAAAAACATATTTTGAGCTCAGCTCTTGTTCCTCGGTTCGGAATCTGGACAATTCTATGTGCAAGGGACAGGTGTCGAGGGTTCACGCATCAACGTGAACTGCTTCGTCGCTGTCAGGTGCACAGGGTAGTCCAGAACCTCGAATCGCCTGCCTGCGGAAAGCAGTTCACTTTTTGTCTGCTGTCTTTTCGTAAAGCCAGTGCTCTCTTACGCGGTGGCGGTGTGCCATCGTGGATAGGTTGTTTCTTCAAAATAGGTTACACATTCGGTCAGCTGAGCTGACTGTTGTCGGGCCTTGGGATTTCAAATTTTGTCCGAATCGTCAAATCCCTTGGCCCTTTTCAATATCCTTATTGCGCCTTGAAGGTCTGCAATATGATTCTCCTGCTCACGCATCCTGGCTTCCATAAGTGGTACTTTCAGCCTGTATTGAGCTAATTCAACACTCATTCTTTGCTCCTCAGATTTCCTGTTTCGCACATAAGACGCACTTTCCTCGCGCAGACTCAGTGTGCCTTCATCGCTTTTCTGCATACAATTTCTGAGGAGTTCCTCAACCTCCACTTCAAATACCAGTGCAATATCTTCGATAACCGGTTTGAGCAGGGATGCATTGCCAGATTCTATGCTTCTGTAATAAGTCACGGAAATATTCAGTATTTCCGCCATCTCTGCCTGCGTATAACCTTTGGCTTTTCTGAAACGACGTATATTCTCCTTAATTATATTGTCATACATAAGTGCCAAAAATATTACGGCACAAAATTATATCAGAAAACAATGCAAAAACAGCAACAAATTATTGCTATTCGCAACAATATGTTGCTATTTTGAAAAAATTTGGACGCTTTTGAGATGGTTGCTGCAGAAACCGGGTGCCCCGTCAACACAGAAGCAGAATAAGCAGCTGGGCAGAGATGACCCTGAGGAAAATGCCCGCGGGATAGACAGTGGCATAGGCAACGGATGGTTCATCGTCGTCCACAGTGCTTAACGCATAGTTCAGGGCTATGGGGTTGGCCATAATTCCGCAGAGCATACCAACATTGGAACTGTAGTCCACCTTGCACAGGCGGCCTGCGATGAATCCCACTATGAGAACCGGTATCAGTACCAGGGCCAGGCTCACTCCAATCCACACCAGACCTTCGGGACGCATAACTTTCTCAAAGAATCCCGGACCTGCACTGAGCCCGAGCCCGGCCAGATAGATGGTAATACCCAGTTGGCGAAGCATCAGATTGGCGCTGTGGGTGGTGTAGGTGGCGATGTGAAGGCGTGGTCCGAATGCTCCCATAAGTATGCCTATGATTATGGGGCCGCCTGCAATGCCAAGTTTAATCGGGGCACTCATTCCGGGAATCATCAGAGGAATGCTCCCGAGTATGAGCCCGAAGATTATGCCCGCGAAAATGGAAAACAAATTCGGATTGCGAAGTTCTTTTTCCTGGTTTCCAAGCACTTGGGCCACATTGTCTATAGCCTTGGACTGCCCCACAATAGTGAGTTTGTCGCCCATCTGAAGACGGAGATTGCTTGAAGGGAGGATATCTATACCGGCACGATTCACTCTCGTAATATTTATGCCGTAGCTGTTGCGCAGATGAAGGTCGCCAAGTTTTGCTCCGTTCACTTTGTCCTTAGTCACCAGTACGTGTCTGGAAACAAGCTGTCCGTCAATCACATTCCAGTCAATGTCTTTCTTGTTCCAGTCCTTCTTTACCGCGCGGCCGAAAAGTTTCTCGGCCATCCCCTTTTCCGCTTCCTTGCACAGCACCAGCACGTGTTCCCCCTCTTCCAGCACCGTATCCCCGTTGGGAATGATGACGATGCCCATAGGGGATTGCTCGTCCCTGACCGAATATTTCCATACCCTTGATACGACAAGGTGGAACTTCACATCCTTCATTATTTCTTTTATCGACTTTCCGAATATAGCCGGATTGCTGATTTCAAATTCTGCCACGAATGTTGGATTGTCGTGGGTCTCTTTCCGGGCTTCCTTTTTCTGGAATACTGACCTTAGGATTACCACGCATAGTATGACCCCTATTACACCAAAGGGATAGCCCACAGCACAGGCCATAGCCATTTCATTTGAAGTTTCTAGGGCATCCGGATGTATGTCCATCAGCGCCTGTTGTGCTGCACCGAGCATAGGAGTATTGGTCACGGCACCGGACAGGAGTCCCATTGAGATGGGAAATGATATTCCTGTCAGCAAATATGCTCCCACGGCCATCAATGTGCCCAGAAACAGGACTGTGAAGGAAAGCAGGTTCAATTTCAGCCCTCCTTTTTTCAAGGAAGGGAAGAAGCTCGGACCGACTTGCAGTCCCAGGGAATAGACAAAGAGTATGAGTCCGAAATTCTGGGCAAACAGCAGCATCTGCGGGTCGATTTCGAGTCCGAAATGCCCTGCGACAATACCTGCGAAAAAGACGAAAGTCACTCCAAGCGATACGCCCTTGAATTTTATTTTGTTGCAGGCCAGACCCACTGCGCAGATGAGAGAAAGCACTATGATTGCCTGTATGAAAGTCTGTTTCGTGAACAGGTCAATGAACCATTCCATAATTCAATAAATGAAATAACCTATAATTCCGGCCGCTATGATTATCAAAATAACATTGATTTTTGTGAAAAAATGGACGAGGAATGCGGTGCCGAAGAGCAACCAGGATTTCCAGTCGGGGAAGTTTTCTGTGTTGATGAGCATTACCGCAGCCGCTCCTATGAGTCCGGCAACCGTTGGCTTGAGCCCGTCCATTATACCTTTATATATAGTGCTTTCGCTGAACTTCTTCAAGGCGAAGCACATTCCCAGCACAATCAGGAAGGAGGGGAGAACGACGGCAGCCGTGGCAGTGAATGAGCCGAGGACGCAAAGGAATTGGGAGGCGCCGCTGTTGCTGAGAACCGTGTAGCCGATGTATGTGGCAGAGTTGATGCCGATTGGTCCCGGAGTCATTTGGGAAATGGCTATGATGTCGGTGAATTCCTGTGCGCTTATCCAGGCGTGGGTGTTCACAACCTGGTCTTGTATGAGCGGCAGCATTGCATATCCACCGCCTATCGTGAAGGCACCTATGATAAAGAAGGTGTAGAAAAGTTCGAGAAATATCATAGGACTGTCTTTTTGAACTTTTTGTCATTGATAAGTGACACGACGAGGAAAACCACGATTACGGCCACGATTACGAACACTGGATTCACATTCAGGAAACTTACCGAACACAGTGCAACGGCAGTGAGCAGCCACTTCCACCAGCGGTCGTCGCTTTTGCGGACCATATTTATCATAGGGACGAGAATCAGTGCAACCACGACCGGACGTATGCCCTTGAAGACGCGTAGCACGACGGGATTGTCCTGAAAATTGCTGAACAGCATCGCTATGGCAAGAATTATCAGGAAAGGGGGAAGTGTGCTGCCTATGGTGGCGACAACGCTTCCTTTGACACCCCTGAGACGGAAACCGGTGAATATGGACATATTGACGGCTATGAGTCCGGGAGCAGTCTGGGCAAGGGTGATGAGTTCGGTGAATTCATCTTCCGTCAGCCATTTGCGGTTTACTATTTCATTCTGTATGAGGGAGATCATAGCATATCCACCACCTATGGTGAATGCGCCTATTTTTGCGAATACTCCGAACAGTTGAAGCAACGAAGCCTCATTTCGAGTCGATTCAGGTTGTTGTTCCATTACTATTACGCTTTGGGAGTGCAAAATTAGAAATTTTTTGACAAAAAATCCCGAAAATATTTGGAGATTCAAAAAATGTCCGTATCTTTGCAGCCCATTTGAGAAAATGGAGTTCATTGAAAAGACTGAGAAGAAGACCTCCAACGAGAGTTGGAGGGTGTACAAGAAGCAAGTACCAAGAACAAAATAAACGAGAGCGTCAGTTTCTTTAGCCTGTTTTCCGAGAGGGAGGCAGGAGAGAAGATGAAGGTCCG
>JALFGP010000040.1 GCA_022777205.1 Rikenellaceae bacterium | reverse complement strand
TACCGATGACCTCGGAAGAACCAGTTTCTCACCATCTGCCATCGTGATGTAAAGATATTCATCGTCGTATGTCACCTCGGCAAACATGGTGTAACCCTTGTCACCTGTAGCCTGACCGAGAGTCTCTTCCTCCCAGGTCTTGCCGCCGTCGTACGACACATACCAGTAGCCGTCAACTATCTTTAAAGTAGGAGTCACGCCTGGCTGACCGGGTGCACCATCTTCTCCGTCCTCTGCCGAAGCACGCACCTTGCCGCCCTTGGAGTCCAAAAGCCACTCCCCGTCAACTGTCCAGTACCACTGACCATCAGACTCATCCTGTTTGACACCCATGACCGGAACATAGCCGTCCTTGCCGTTGTATATGGTGACAGCACCGCTCTTGCTGAAGGTAATGGTGTAACCCACTACCTCGTCACCTTCGTAAATCGGAGCTACGCTTGTCACATAGTCCTTGTCCTGAAGAGCTGTGACGATGGTCTGCAAAGAGGAAATATTGGTATTCTGCTGAGCGGTCAGACGCTCAAGTTCCTTGAGTCTTGATTCAAGGTCCTTCAATTGCTCCTGAAGGGCAGAATCGTCGTAACAGCCGGTCACTACGAATCCTGCACACAACAGCGCGCATAACATTCTGCCGAAATAGTTGATTGTTGTCTTCATACTTATAGCATTAACTGATTTTCTAAAAGCATCTGCAGCTCCGACAGAATATTAAGGGGTATATAAAAAGAAAGTGTGGAGCTGACTTTCGTTTATCCTAATGAAGGTTGTAATGCCAAACGGCTCAGCCGATTGACGATACAAAAGTAAGCATTTTTCCTGAACGGACAACACTCACAGGGGTATTGTTCAAAGGAACATTTTAACTCTATCTTCGCATCGTAAAAAGTTGCCAATACTGGCAAAAAAATAATACAAGCGATGGAGATAAAAAGAGATGGATATCTAAAGCAGTTGATAGAAAACCGTCAAAATGAAAGCCTTGGAAACTGCTAAAAACTTAAAGATACAGGGCTTTGATTTTAGCATTATTGCTGAGTGCACCGGCTTATCCATTGAGACTGTGGGTGCATTGTAAACCCACAGTCGCCGGAGGCGACAGGGGATGACCCAAAAGCCTTTTGTTCATCCACTTCGGGTCTCCTTAACCCCCGCAGACTTGCGTCTGCGGCCCCTATTAGGGGCATTTCGCACCTCCGGTGCGGTCCCTTCGGGACTTTTTAGCCAGCCATATGCCGAAATGGCTTCTCCATTTCGGGTGGCTCCAAGGCTCCATTACATTCCGCCTTTCCACCACTACGCCTTGCGGCGTGTTGCGCTTTGCGCAAGAAGAAGTGGATTAAAGCCGAGGCTTACCGGGACCTTCTACCTGACAAATGGACTGAAGAATAGAAGGGCACACGCCCTGCTTTCTTTATGCAAATGATACGTCAAGTCGGAGACGCTTACATTTCATTTATTCAAATTTTGAGGATTATTAAATAAATCACTTGAAAATTTTGACACATTATTTTTGATGGAAAAGTGATATTTCCTGAATTTTTTATAATGACTTGATGAAAAAAGAAAAAAACGACATCACTTTTTTATCAATTGCGCTTTTCCCAAATTTTTGTATATATGTTTGTGGTTCGTTTTAACATTTATAGAAAATGGAACCATTGAACCAAAATTTACCAATTGACGACCGGATTTTCGTATCGCTGTTAGAAGATTCCGGTTTCAAGGCTGTTATGGCTGACAAAGCCAATAAGCAGCTGCTTATCGGTCTTCTTAATGAAGTCCTTCCTCCACACGACCATATCGTGGACATTGTGCAATACCTCGACAGGGAACAGGGGCTCAATACTGTCAACAGCAAGAAGACTGTCCTCGACCTTGTCTGTCTCACCGACGACCAAAGGACCATTGACATTGAAGTTCAAAGGAAGATGGACGGGTACTTCTTCCAGAGGTGTTTTTACTATGCTGCCGGCTTATACCACCGGGAACTCTCGAAAAACGAAAAGTACAGGCTCCTCAAGCCGGTCTATGTCATCAGTTTCCTCGCCGAGGAACTTACCTTCGAAAAAGAAACGGACAGAAACCCGACAAGGTCATTACAAGGTATATGATGCAGGAGGAAACCTCCAAAATTTTTGCTCCAACAACAATTATTTGTATCTTCGCACAGTTGGGACGATTCAAACTCAAACTGGAGGAGTGCAAGACCAGACGGGACCTGCTACTGTACTGGTTCAAACACGGTGACTCGTATGAGTCCTTGCCACTGGTTATGAAAGACGACCCGTTTATGGAAGGAGTGGTGGAGGCTTGCCGCATTGCCGCCTTCTCAAAGGAAAAATACGAAGCTTACATTCTGGATATGAAAACTGAACTGGACTACGAGTGGGGACTTGACTGCGCTCACGAGGACGGGCTCAAGGAAGGACTTGAACGCGGACGTGAAGAAGGCGAAAAGATGAAAGCCATGGAAACTGCCAAAAACTTAAAGACAAAGGGCATTGATTTTAGCGTTATTGCTGAGTGCACTGGCCTGTCCATTGAAACTGTTGGTGCATTGTAAGCCCACAATCGCCGGAGGCGGCAGGGGATGACCAAAAAGCCTTTTGTTCATCCCCTTCGGGACTCCTTAACCCCCGCAGACTTGCGTCTGCGGCCCCTATTAGGGGCATTTCGCACCTCCGGTGCGGTCCCTTCGGGACTTTTTAGCCACCCACATACAGAAATGGCTTCTCCATTTAGGGTGGCTCCAAGGCTACGCTTTGCGGAGCTTTGCTGTGGAGGCTGAGGCGCGGGCCGGGAGTTTCTTGACAGCGGCGTAAATGAGGAAAGCGATACCTATGAGAACGAACGGGATGCTGAGAATCTGCCCCATGTCAAGGGCCATTCCCACTTCAAAATCCACCTGCGGATTCTTTATGAACTCAATGAGGAAACGCGAGCCGAAACAGCCGATGAAAAACCATCCTATGAAAAAGCCGCGGTGCACCTTGTCCAGCCATTTTTCATATATGAGCATAAGCACCAGTCCCAGAACCAGATAGCAAAGAGCCTCATACAATTGGGTCGGATGACAAGCCTGTCCGAGAGGATTCTCCGCAGTCGGGCCATACAACTGCTGCCACTCATAGGAACGAGGGAAGCGGAATCCCCAAGGCATATCGGTGGCACATCCGAAAATTTCGGAATTGAACAGATTGCCAAGCCGGATAAAAGTTGCGGCAAAGCAGACAGCGATGGCAAGATGGTCCATAATCCACACGAAATCAAAGCCGTATTTGGGACCGAATTTGCGTGCAAACCAAATCATAGCGATGAAAAGGGCTATGGTACCTCCGTGACTGGCAAGTCCACCCTTCCAAGGCATAAAAATCTCCAGGAAGCCCTGCCAGGAGCCGAAATAATATTCAGGCTGATAGAAGATGCAGTGTCCGAGTCTGGCTCCCACTATAGTGCCTATGAGCAAAGTATATAGCAGATAGTCTATGAGAGGGTTCTGCTGTATCCCCTCCTTCTTGAAAAAATGGGCGAAAATATACCATCCGAGAATGAATCCGGACACAAAAAGTATTGAGTAATACCTTATTGAAAGTCCTCCGATATGAAAAATCTCCGGATCGACGTTCCAGGTAACTGACAGGATGTCAAGCATAATTCCAATGTTTAATTTGTTTCTCAGGATGGGTTTGACCTACCCATTCCTGCCCGCGGCTTACGCACGGACCGGCAAAATTAAGCATTTTTGCGGAATATCATATCCAATCGGAAAATTCTTGCGCGAAGCGCAATACGCCCACAAGGCGTAGTGGCGGAAAGGCGGAATGTAATGGAGCCTTGGAGACACCCGAATCGTAAAACGATTCGGCATGCCCCTACAGGGGCTGTCGCAAAGCGACTGGGGTTAGGAAGAACCATCCGCACGCAAAAAGAGGTGCCCGATTGGACACCTCTTTTTGCGTGCGGATGGCGAGACTCGAACTCGCACAGGAAAAACTCCCACTACCCCCTCAAAGTAGCGCGTCTACCATTTCGCCACATCCGCTTTGAATTGGGACTGCAAAGGTAAAAACAATTTCTGTATCTGCAAAAATTATTTCACTTTTTTGCAAATACAGAAACTAAAACACCGGAATTAGTGGTCTGGAGCGTCCCGGTTAATCCTCAGCCGGAATAGGCTTCCAATAAACAGTCATTCCTATGCCGAGCACGGAACCTTTTACAGAAAGACGTCCATCGTCTGTGAATTTAACAGTGGCATCCGCACGCAGTCCCCTGGTAGGGTCATAAATCTTGCCCTTCCACACCTTCTTCTCAGCATTGTAAACGAGATTCCACATAATTTTCATCTCGTTGCAAGGAGTGTCGCGCAAACTCTTGTCAGGATTTTTTACATCCTTATAGATATTGCCGTCCTTGTCATACATATTCCTGGACCAGTAGTTCTGGAAAGTATAGGTGCCGTCTGCCTCCTTGTAAGCCTTCACCTTGGACTGCTCTCCGTTGTGGTCGATGAAATAGTGACCGATAATACCATCGGCAGAATTGTTCCTTGAGGCCTGAGCCGAAGCCGTTACAGCAGACGCAAGGCAAAATGCGGCGGATATTGCCGCGAATAGAAATTTTCTCATAATCAAATTGTTAATAATATGTGCATTCTTTCTCCAATCGGCGTGCCGAATAAGAAACCGTCTTGCAAAATTACAGAATTTTTCATAATTTTGCGCGCTTTTCCTCGGGAAGGAAAGCATAAGGTACAGTTTAACTAAATAAAACAGATTCACAATGGCTGTTAAAATTCGTCTTCAGCGCCACGGAAAGAAGAATTTCGCATTCTTCCACATTGTTGTGGCTGACACCCGCGCACCTCGCGACGGTCGTTTCATCGAGCAGATCGGTTCTTACAATCCGAACACCAACCCTGCTACCATCGTCCTCAACTTCGACAGAGCTCTCAACTGGGTTAAGGTCGGAGCAGAACAGACTCTCGTAGCACGCAGAATCCTTTCTTACGAAGGAGTGCTTCTCCGCAACCACCTCGACGGCGGTGTGGCAAAAGGCGCTCTCACTCAGGAGCAGGCTGATGCCAAGTTCGCTGCTTGGAAAGCTGCAAAAGAGGCTAAGATCAACGCTAAGAAAGAAGGTCTTGCAAATGCAGCTGCTGCAAAGAGCAAGGCAGCAGTAGCAGCTGAGGTTAAGGTTAATGAGGAAAGGGCTGCTGCTCTCGCAAAGAAGGCACAGGAAGCTGCTGAGGCTGCTAAAGCTGCAGAAGCTGAGGCTGCTGCTGAGGCTGAGGCACCAGCAGAAAACACTGAGGCTTAATTCTTTGGACAATCTCGTAAGAATAGCCAAGGCTGTCAAATCGGACGGCACAGACGGAGGACTGGTAATCAGTTTCCTTTCGATGAATGCCGAAGATTTGGAAATTTCGGAACCGGTATTCGTCTATTTCGACGGACTTCCGGTTCCTTTCTTTATTGAAGACATCTCCCCCAGGGGCAACACCAAAGCGGTGGTACATCTGACCGATGTCAGGAGTTTCGATGATGCAGAGGAATTGGTGGGCAGGGATATATTTGTGAACGACCTTCAGGACGGGGATGAAAACGATTATCCGGATGACTTGCTCGGATGGACCATTTTCACCTCAGAAGGCAAGTCTCTGGGACAGGTTTCCGACTATCTCGACATACCCGGCAATCCCTGCATAGAAGTGTCTAAAGACGGAAAGTCCCCGGTAATCCTGCCCCTTCACGAAGACTTTGTGCTGGAGGTGGACCCGGAGACTCGAACTGTCATTATGGAACTGCCGGAAGGCCTTGTCCCATAGAAACGTCAGGCAGGGATATTGTCACGCAAGTTGCGATAGAAAATTGCCATTGAAGTTGTATAATACGGAATCAGCCACAGGAAGCCTATACCGCCTGTGAGAATGCTGAGTATCCACCATCCTATGAAACTGAGTTGGAGGTAGAAAAGATTGAATTTTTGCCCCGACATCATCCTCTGGCTCTTCCTGACAGCGTCCCGGATTGAAATCTGCGGGTCATCAATCAGAATATACGGAGTGAGAGCATAGGAATATCCCTTGACTATGCCAGGTATCACAAAGAGCAAGGACCACAGAAAAGTGAAAACCACAACCAGGAGCATACCTCCTATGGCCCGACCATAGTACTTGAATCCGTAGTTGAAAATGTTTTGCACCAATCTTGCATCAGAATAGGTGTACAGAGCACAGAAAGAATAATAGAATCCCACTGTAACAGGCATACCGACAAGCCACATCAACAAAAAACCACCTGCACCGGTACCCCATAACGGAAAATTAAAGGGGTCGCTGAAAATCTGCACGATGGAGGATGCTCCTGTTACGATGCACATCACAACAGAGAAAACAAGCGAGGACAGAACAGCATTTAACCAATTGCCTTTCAGTACAGCAAGTGCGGAGTTCTTGAACTCCTGATTTGTAGTCATCATAGTATTATAGTTTAGAAATATACTTAGCGGAGCAGGTCTTCCAACTGGAGAGAACCGGCTGTCTTTTCATCCCTGTACTTGACGATTACCGGACAGTAAATCTGAATACCGTCCGCAGCCCCCGGACCCTTTTTCACAGGTCTGGACCCGGCCACCACCACAGCACCCTCCGGCACCACTATGCGCCCAGTCTCATCAGGCCTTATCCAAGAACCGTCTGTTGCGTCATAAATAGCTGTAGATGAATTTATTATCACTCCGGTTGCGATAACGGCCCGGGATGACACCAAGGTTCCTTCATAGATGCCGCAATTGCCTCCGATAAAAGCATCGTCTTCCACTATTACCGGCAGTGCACCAACGGGTTCCAGCACTCCACCTATCTGCGAAGCAGCGGAAATATGCACTCTCTTGCCTATTTGAGCGCAAGAACCGACCAGGGCGTGGGAGTCTATCATAGTGCCTTCATCCACATAGGCCCCTATATTCACATAGGCAGGAGGCATCATCACAACACCTTTCGATATGTAGGCACCCCGGCGTACGCTGCTCCCTCCCGGCACAAGCCTGAATCCGTCGGCAGGGCTGAAATTTCTCGCCGGAACGGTGTCTTTGTCCACGAAATCGCCCATCTGCACAAGAGATCCTATTCTGAATCCCTCCAGAATACTCTCCTTGACGGAAGTATTGACCTTCCATTTGCCGTCTATTTTCTCGGCCACTCTTATTTCGCCACTCTCAAGAGCATCACAGAAGAGTGAAAATTCCTGTTTGTTCATATTTCTTTCAATTATTTGAGATATCCGAGCTTTCCGAGAACTTCTCTCATAAGGTTTTCAGTATTTGCACTGCAAGGTACGAGCGGCAATCTCAACTCATTATGAATCAGCCCCATAAGTGCAAGAGCCGCCTTCACTGGAATAGGATTGCTCTCCACGAAGCAAGCGGAGAAAAAAGGTCGAAGACGATAGAAAAGCTCTGCAGATCTGGCCATATCCGGAGCAGAAACGAAATCCGCCCCGCAAACCTGCGGTGCACCGAGGGCCTCCACAAACTCGACCATAAGTTCCGGAATTGCATTGGAAGCGACGCTTATGACACCTGATGCTCCGGCATTCATCATAGACATTGTGATGTCGTCATCGCCGCTGAGCACCGAAAAACTCTTGGGAACACCCGCAATTATGTCAGCTATCTGCGAAAATTTGCCTGAAGCCTCCTTGATTCCGACTATATTGGGCACGTCCTGAGCCAGACTGATGCAGGTGGATGCCTCCATATTGGCACCTGTACGCCCCGGCACATTGTAGATTATGACAGGCTTGTCCGTAGCTTCAGCCACAGCCTTGAAATATTCGTACTGGCCCTTCTGAGTGGGCTTATTATAATAAGGTACCACCACCAGGAAGGCATCCGCCCCGTGAGGAGAGAAAAATTCCATATTCCTGACTGTCTGCCTGAGGGAATTGGTTCCCGCACCCACGACAACAGGAACACGCCTGCCTGTACGCTGTTCATAATCATCCACTATTTCACGGCAGCGCACCAGCAACTGGAGTTTTTCGTCATTTTCCAGACAAGGGGTTTCACCTGTAGTGGCAAGAGGCACGAGGAAATGCATCCCGGCTTCCAACTGCCTGCGAACAAGCTCGGAAAAGGCGTCGAAATCCACTTCTCCGTTTTTGAACGGGGTCACCATCGCGGTTCCACACCCGGTAAACATTGGCTTGTCATTCATATTCATATATTATAAAAGGTCAGAGAACTCGTGGACTCCGGTGACTTTCTCTGTCAGGAAAGCCGCATAGACCGCCCCTTCCGCAAGGCCTGCACGTGAGAAGGCCTCGTGCGAAATGGTGATTCTGTCGTTCAGTCCCTCGAAGCCTACGGTATGTATGCCGGGAATTTCACCAGCACGTACGGACTGAATCTGAGTCTGCCCGCCGATATGGCTTTCCACTATGGATGCAAGACTTTTGGCAGTGCCGCTCGGAGCATCCAGTTTGTGTATATGATGCATCTCGATGATGTAGGGCATATAACCGCCTGTCTTCGCCAGCCTTTCGGAAAGCAGATTCACCGCAGCATAGAGCACATTCACTCCCACGGAGAAATTGGATGCGTAAATCATTGTGGTGCCGCACTTTCTAAAATAATCACAAACATCCTGACAGATGTCGTTCCAGCCGGTCGTGCCCACTACCACAGCTCCATAATGTTCAGCCAGGAAGCGGTAATTGTTCCTGAAGGCATCCGGTGTGGTGAAATCTATGCAGACTGCCTCCTTTGCATTTGCCGGAGTTTCTGTTTTTATATCTTCTGCTGTCGCAAGAATCTCGACATTGCGTTCGCGAAGGATTTTCTCGATGCAATGGCCCATCTTGCCGTATCCGCTTATTACAACTTTCATTTCTGTCAATTAAATAGAAGACTGTGAATTTCTCTTATGGTGTCTTCCAAAGAGGAAGAATCCACTATGTAGCTGAGCTCGGAGTCCTTGAGCAACTTACCGGAATGGGCAGCGAGGGCAGGTATGCGACTCTCAAGCTCGGGGGCGATTCCGATGAGGTTCTTGCCCACGACTGAAATCTGTCCCTTTCCAGTACGCAAATCTATGTCAGTCACCCCTGCTGCCATCTTGAGGAAGAGTCCGAGATTGACGGAAAAGTCCACTGTCATCACGACCTTGTCTTCCTTTACTGCCACCACATCGGGCCTGAGATGATCATTTATCTTGTCCTTGAGCTGTTCCCAACCGTTGAGGGTGAAACTGAACACATAGAGATTACGCTTGAAGGCTATTCCCTTCGGACCCTTTGACTCCTCTTCCGGAACTATGGCGGTGCCGTCGCATTCCGGGTTCATGGTATTGAGCACATAGACCGGGATATTGCGGGACACGGCCGGGGCTATGGTCATAGGATGAAGCACCTTGGCTCCCAGATATGCCATTCTGGCTGCCTGGGAATAGGAAATGTGCTCAATCCGGCGGGTACCCTTGCAGATGCGCGGGTCGGTGGTCTGGATACCGTCCACGTCCGTCCAGATTTCAACTTTTGAGGCATTGAGGGCTGAGGCTATGATGGATGCCGTGTAGTCGGACCCGCCACGGCCGAGCACCGATGCTGACCTCTGGAGGTTGGATGCTATGAAACCCTGGGTGATTACCACCTGATTCCTCTGTCCGTCACGGGCCTTGCCCTCATACGGGAAGGCAGTACCGCGGGCAAATGTATCTTCCACCACCTTCGGAACTGCCTGGCCTATCTTGTCGAAGCAAGGTTCACCGCAAAGGCAGTCTCCCTGGGTGTAGATCATAGTTCTCGCATCGGCAAAACCTGTTCGTATTCCCTTGGAATTCAGGGCAAAACAGATGATGGTGGAGGAAAGGATTTCTCCATTGGAGATGATTACAGCCTTGATTCTGTCGGGAACATCTCCGAGAGTCAAGGTGGAACGGACCACTGCGAAAAGGGTATCGCAGATTTCATTGATTTTTTCAGAGGCCTTTTCAAGTCTGACCGGATCGGCTGAGAGCAGAGACTGCGCAAGTGACTGATGACGCCGGCGCAATTCATACATAAAGCCGTTCACTTTCTCTTCATCACCGGAAGCTGCCGCATCAGAGATGGCATAGAGCAGGTCGGTGACCTTGGAAAGTGCTGAAACACACACTACTACTTCGGAGTCGGTACGGGAGGCAACGATATCCATTGTTCTCGACACCGCATCAAAGGTGCCTACTGATGTGCCTCCGAATTTCAGAACCTTGACTGCCGCATGTTCAGGACAATTGTTCATACATTCTTATATATTGTTCTGTGGCTTTCTCAAGTTCCTTGATTTCCACATATTCTTCCATTGTGTGCGCCACGAGTATGGAACCCGGGCCGCAGAGTATCTTGCGTTTGAAGTTGCCGAGCTGGGGCGCATCGCTGCCAAATGCCGCAACAGTTGTCTCAAAACCGTCCAGGACAGTGTACTTCATAGGGGTATCTCCGCCGAACTCCTTGATTTTCAATCCCTTGATTTCAGAGGCCAGCTTTCTCATCACCTCACTGACAAGGGCATCTGTGGCAAAAGTGGTGCGGAAATAGATGCGGCAGCCAAGGGATGGGCTGAGGATATTCTGGGGATTGGCGCTGGAGAGTTTGCCTATGTTCCAGGTGGTCTTGCCAAGCAGCTCATCCTGAGGGAATTCCACATTCCGGAGGGCATTCACGAAATCCACGAAAAGTTCCACGGCAGACTGCCCGTGCTCCGGATAGCCGGAATGGCAGCTCTCACCGGTGAAAGAAAGTTCGAAAAGCTTGGTACCCTTGCAGGCTGAGACCATCTTGTTGTCAGTCGGTTCGCCCACCACCACGCAATCCGCCTTGAATCCGCTCTTCACGAAGGATTTTGCTCCAAGGGAACCGGTTTCCTCGCCGGACAGCAGCAACAGACCGAAATCCGTGCATCCACGCCTTTCAAGTTCCACACAGGCATTGAACATTGCCATCACCTGCCCCTTGGCATCACAACTTCCCCTGCCCCGAACCATAAGCTCGTCTTTTCCTTCGTCCGAAGTCATAACTTCCAATGCTGGAGGGAAATAAGGAGGCACCGTGTCAATGTGGGAACAGAATACTATCTTAGGAGTGCCCCAGCTGAACAGCAGGTTCTCAGTGCCGTCACCCTCTGGAGTCTCAGGAGTCACACCGACGGGGAACACATCCAGATGGTTCTTTCCGGTGAGAAATCTCTCGGACAAGAGTTTGGAAAGAGTATATTCTCTGGAAGAGGATGAATCCACCGAGAGAATTTCAAGATAAAGGTCAAGATTTTCCATTTTTTTTCTTTTCTGGTATTTCGAATGCGTCTGACGGGAGTGTGACACCCTTTTTGCAAGCGCTTATCATATATTCGTTTACATTGCCGTTGAATTCGACAAGCTTGATGTACTCGACCATTCCGTCGGACTTGCGGTAGCGCAATTCAATGGTTTCATAGCCCCTGACGGACTTTTTTCTGGCCGTGACGGTAATCTTGCGGGTCTTGGCGCTTTCCGAGCTCATAACATCGGCCTCATTTTCCTGAGCAACCGCTTCCACATTGCCTTCAATGCAATTCAGAAGTGTCTGGCTCATAGTCCTCATAGGAGCATTTTTCTTAGCATCGAAATGTTTCACCCTGCCGGCCTTGTTTACATAAATACAGTCCCCGTCAATGATGAAACACTCGCCCTCGGGAGTGCTGTACCGCAAGGCAAGGGAAGAGGGGGCTGCGTAATAAATGGTACCTTCACCGTTGACCACCTTGCCGGACTTGGTGCCGGTCTGCACAAAAGAAGCCTGGATTCCGGTCTGGGCATTCATAAGCTGTCCCGAAAGAATAGCTGCAAGAAAGAGGGTCAGGGTCGATTTTATTATACTTATTCTGTTCTTATACATATTATTTTATATTATTCACACTTGTGGAACATCCTGTTTATCACCGAATCTGCGTCTGTAATATGGTATTTTCATCATAAGCCTGAACAGGAACGGCTCTATGGAATAGCTCAACAGAATGGAGGCAGACATACCGATTACGGAAATTATTCCTATGGACTGGATGGCCGGATGACGGGCAAATATAAGAGAGCCGGTCACGACCACGAGCACCATTGCAGAAAGTCCGATGGCGGTTTTGTGGTAGTTGAGCATGGACTTGTCTTTTCCGGAGGCCGAAGACAGGAGCCCCTGCATGACGAAAATGCTGTAGTCCACTCCTATCCCGAAGATGAACGAGGAAATGATGATGTTTATCAGATTGAATTTGAGCCCAAAAATCCACATCACGCCCTGCACCACATACCAGCTCAGGGTCATAGGCAGGAAGGCAATCAGGCTCACGGAAAGACTGCGGAAGGAAAGCAGCAGAACGATGAACACGAAAGCCATAGAAATTGCGAGAATGGTGTTGAAGTCGCCGTGGATGATTTCCACCATATCACCGGTGTAGAAGAAAGGATCCACAACCAAAGCTCCTGGAACCTCAGCCACAGCCCTGTTGACAGCCATTTTCTGATTTTCCGGCATAAAAGCAGAGGTGAAGACCATATATCTGCCATCGGCTGTCTGTTCTATGAAATTGGATGTGACCTCTTCCGGCAAAATTTCCGCATCGTAGAGAGAGCCCGTTTGGAAATCGGCGTTGCAGAGGGTCAGGAACGATTTGAATGTATCCGGATCCAAGCCTTGTCCATCGGCAGCCGCACTAATCCTTTTCCACACCACATCCTTGCGTGCAAGATTCCCTTCGAAAGGCTCGTTCCAGTATCTATGCCAGTAGTCAATCCTCTCTTGCTGAATCTGCTCCGGCACGAAAATATTGGCTACGTTGCTGTGGTGACTCACTATGCCTTCTGCCTTGAGGGAGTCCAGCCTGACATTCAGGGCTTCGCAGCAAAGGAAGGCCGAATCGAGGGTAGTGGCCGATGCTGCATAATATTGCGAAGACATTCCGGCATTGTTCTCCTTGTTGAGTATGTTCTGGGATATCCTTACATTCGGTTTTATATAGTTGATATCCTTGAGGTTACTGTCAAACTCCGGGGACGGGAGGAAAAGGCAGCCCACCGCAATGGCCGCTATCGGAACCAGCACCCACGGATTGCGGTCCATAGGCAAGGAGTTGATTTTCTCGAAAACAGCAAAAGCTTTTTCGGACTTGCGGTTCTTTTCAGGAGAAAAGAAATGAGGGAGAAAAATCAGTGAGAACAAAGTGGTACCCACCATTGCGAAAGATGCGAACATTCCGAAGTCTCTCAAGAGTTCGCTGGATGTGAATAGCAGTCCGGCAAAGGCTCCGATGGTGGTCAGACAACCCAGGATGACTGGTTCAGACTCGTCTGCGAGCACTTTGAGAGGATTGCTGACATATTTGTAATGGGTGAGCACGTGCAGACAGTAACTCAATGCAACCCCCAAGACTATAGCGCCTATACCCAAGGCCATCAGCGACATACTGCCCTTTATCCAGTACATCGTAGCCATAGCCGCGAGAGTCCCGTAAGCCACAGGTGACAGGAGCAGGATGAGGGAAGATTTGTTCTTGAAGAAAAATGCGATGAGCAGACAGATTATAAGCAGAGAAATGCCCACGGTCATCACCAGGTCCGATTTGATGCGTCGGGAGTTGTTGGCACTCATCACAGGGGACCCGTGCATATAAATGTCCACTTCCGGATGCTCCTCTGAATAGGATGCCACCACAGCCTCGGCCATATCGGCAAAACGGGCAGCGGCATCGGAATCCATATAATCGAAAGCCGGAGACAGGAAAGCTGTGACCACATTGCCGTCCTTAGAAACGAAATGCCCGTTGCGGAGAGAAAAACCGCTGCCGGACTCCGACAAGTTCTTCAGCAACACCTTTCTCAACCCGATGGGATCATAACTTACCATCATTGAGAGGTTTCCGTCTTCATCATTATCGAGAATGACAGCATTTTCCTCCATTTCCCTCTCTATGCTTTCCGGAGCAATCAGGCGGTCGAATTCCCTGTAACAGGATGTGTCCACGAAAGTGGGCAGAACACCCGAGGCATAGTCCACTGCGGTCATCAGCAGGTCATCGTCTATGTTGTAAAGCACTCCTGCTATATACCTGCCGCCATCCCTGGCCATCAGAGAATCCACGAATCCGTCGCAATATGCACAGAGGCTCTCCACATCCATTCCGGACTCCTCTCCCACATTTTCCTCAGTGAAACCCTTTGGTACAATCTGCACGAAAACCTTGTCTTTCACCTTGAGGTTGCCGAATACTGGCTGGAATTCAGCTATGTTGCCTGTCTGGGGCAGCAGTTCGAGTATATTCTCTTTGTAGCCCAGTTTGAGCCCGTAAAATGCGAACAGCAGCACGGAACCCAACATGACTGTCCATCTCAGTCCTTTATGCCTGCCCAGAAAAATATAGAGTTTTATAAATAGCCTGCTCATATTCCAATTAGAGTGTATGTAACCCGCAAAGTTAAGAAATATTTCGTAACTTGCGGAACTTTTTGCCGGACTTGACAGATGCAAAAAAACATCAGGTGCGGCGCAACAAGGGAAAATAAATAAAAATCAAGTGTTTATACGAAAATGGGAAAGATTATTTTGACTGGCGACCGTCCTACCGGCAGGCTTCACATCGGGCATTACGTGGGTTCCCTCAAGCGCAGGGTGGAACTTCAGAATCAGGGAGGATATGACGATATGTTCGTGTTCATCGCGGATGCCCAGGCCCTGACTGACAATGCAGACAATCCCGAGAAGGTGCGGCAGAACGTGGTTGAAGTTGCTCTGGACTATCTTTCCGTAGGTCTGGACCCGTCCAAGGTCACAATTTTCATCCAGTCTATGATTCCGGAACTATGCGAGTTGTCGTTCTATTATATGAACCTGGTGACCATCGCCCGTCTGCAGCGCAATCCGACCGTGAAGAGCGAAATCGAGATGCGCAAATTTGAAGGAGGGAGCATTCCGGCGGGATTTTTTACTTATCCGGTGAGCCAGGCTGCCGACATCACGGCTTTCAAGGCCACGACCGTGCCTGTGGGAGAAGACCAGGAGCCTATGCTGGAACAGTGCCGCGAGATTGTGCGCAAGTTCAACGGGGTTTACAACACGGATGTGCTTGTGGAGCCGGAGACTCTGCTTCCGGACAATGCGGCCTGCCTCCGTTTGCCGGGAACTGACGGAAAGGCGAAGATGAGCAAGTCGCTGGGCAACTGCATCTATCTTTCGGACCCTGCCGATGTGGTGAAGAAGAAGGTGATGGGTATGTTCACGGATCCGGGGCACATCAGGGTGGAGGACCCGGGAAAGGTGGAAGGGAATACCGTGTTCACCTATCTCGATGCTTTCTGCAGGCCTGAGCATTTTGCAAAATATCTGCCTGATTATGAGAATCTGGACGCACTCAAGGATCATTATCGCAGGGGCGGACTGGGAGATGTGAAGGTGAAGAGGTTCCTGCTTGCAGTTATGGAGGAGACACTTGCTCCGATACGCGCAAGGAGGGCTGAACTGGAACAGGACATTCCAGCTGTATATGAAATATTGCGCAAGGGCAGCGAGAAGGCTCGCAAAGTTGCGGCACAGACACTTCACGAGGTTCGCGATGCGATGAAAATCAATTATTTCGATGACGAGGAGCTTATCCGCGAACAGGCTGAGCGCTTCAGGCAGGGGAAATAGGGGGAATCTCTCCCTAACATACAAAAATCCAGGTCCTTCGGCCTGGATTTTTTATTTGAAAACCGGAGCGTAGCGACTCAAGGGGTCTGGGGAATCCGGGACCCAGCGCCCCCTTCAGGGGGCTGTCGCCCTCAGGCGACTGGGGATTAAAAAAAGGAGCGCTGTCAGCGCTCCTTTTGCTGCTATCAGAAAATGTTATTTTCAACAGGAGCGTAGCGACTCAAGGGGTCTGGGGAATCCGGGACCCAGCGCCCCCTTCAGGGGGCTGTCGCCTCTGGCGACTGGGGGTTTTAAAAAAAGGAGCGCTTCCGCGCTCCTTTTGCTGCTATCAGAAAATAA
>JALFGP010000100.1 GCA_022777205.1 Rikenellaceae bacterium | reverse complement strand
ACATAAATCAGCGGCTTTTTCCCGGCACTTTCCAAGTTCTGTGCCAGTTCCGTTGCCAGGCGCATCGCATCGCCCACCAGCGGGCAGATTCCGGCAGTTGTGGGAGCATCGGGCCCGGTCCAGACTTCGGCGGCCGCCTGTGCAAGTGAGGCTGCCGGTTCGGCTCTCTTGCCCGGAGCATTGGTGAAGATGACCTGCACACCGGAAGGGAACATTTTCAGGACAGTCTTGTAGTCTTTGTCGGAGACGGAGCCGTAAACTATTATCGCAGTGTAACCGCCTTCCTGTATGGTGCGGACCAGCTGACGGAAATTGTGCTGCATCGCATCGGGATTGTGGCCTATGTCCATTATTGTCAATGGGTTGTCGCTGACTTTGTCCCATCTTCCGGCTAATCCTGTGCGGGCGGCGGTGTGCTGGAGAGCCTGGATGGTGCTGCTCTGACGAGTATCTATTCCCAAGCATTTCAAGGCACAGACGGCCGTCCTCAGATTTATCCGCTGATAGTCGCCCCGAAGGTCCATATCAGACAGTATAGGGCTCAAATCTTCTGTTATTTCCCTGTCCGCAAACACCAGCGGCGTAATTTCCGTCTCCGACAGGACCTTTGCTGCGTCCTCGAACACCGGCCCCGTGGACTCGTCCCGGCCCCAGACCACAGTTCTCACCCCGGGTTTGATGATTCCGGCCTTCTCCGAAGCTATATCCTGGAGCGTATGTCCCAATATATCACAATGATCCAGTCCGATTCCCGTAATGACGCTGAGCACCGGAGTGATGATATTGGTGCTGTCCAGTCTCCCGCCGAGCCCCGTCTCAATCACCGCAAAGTCCACCCCCTCGCTCCTGAACCATTCGAAGGCCATAGCCGTGGTAATCTCGAAGAACGACAGCCCCAGCCTGTCCATCTCATCTCCCCACTTGCGGCAGAACCCCGCCACAAATTCCCTCGGCACCATGGTCCAGCCCGAACCGTCACATATCCTGGCCCTCTCCCGGAAATCCACAAGATGAGGTGAGGTATAAAGCCCCGTCCTGAACCCCCGTGCCGCAAGAGACGAAGCAATCATACTGCTCACCGAACCCTTCCCGTTTGTGCCTGCCACGTGTACGCATCTGTAGGCTCTGTGAGGATGCCCCAGCTCGGTGTCGAAGGCCTGCATATTGGCAAGCCCCGGATGATATGCCTGTGAACCGTGACTCTGGAATGACGGGAAACGGGTAAATATGTTTTCGACAATTTTGTCGTAGTCCATTTCTGAAAATTCTGTCATATTTCAAAGATTTGCAACTTTTATTGCAGCAATCGCAAAAATAACTAATTTTGCACAGATGTCACCTATGAACGACATATTGTACAATTGATTTTTGCTGATGAAAAGTAAGCAAACTGCTTTGTTTTCAAGATATGTACTCGATGGAATACGTCAGGACGTAACTCCAGCCGAACTTCTTGAAGAATGTATGATACCCGTAAACAACGCCGAAACTGCCTCCTATGATGCTGACGATGCTGAATTTATAGCCGGAGAGGCCGCCACTGCTGCTCAGGACATCTGGGATGAATGTCTGGACCAGAGTCCCGAGTCCCTTAAATGTACCGAAGCGGATTTCGCGTCCTTACTGGAGAAAGTGACAGCGGCGTCTTCCCCCGCCCAGGACCGTTCTTTCGAATTGCTCTACCCTGAAAGTTTTACCCGTGCCAGAATTGCCTCCGCCCTGATTGACTGCCTGTGGCTGGAGGGTGAATTCCGTCTGGAGGACCTGCGTCTGTGGGCCGACTGGAGTTGGAATTCCGAAGGTATAGGCCGGATGGCAGCCTTCTACAATAGCGTACGCAGTGCATCCGAATATATTTACGACCTTGGGGTGGGCATAATGGGCTATGGCTATGAGGATTCGGAAGGGGAGTGCGTGAATTCCTATTTCCCGGCTCTTGCTGCCTATGCCGACACCTCAGAGGAAGAAGACGAGGATATGGCGGACAAGGATTGGGAGGAAGATGATATGGCTCCGGAACGTCAATGGACGGTGGGCGGGCCTGACTGTGCGCTCGGTATGGACAGGCAGGTCTGGATGGGCGATGAGAGAAAATGCTCGGCCGTGCTCAGGGATTGTCCCGAGTCTACCTTCCTGGTCTATGTGCCCTTCGACACCTGCCAGTTCCGGCTCGGAGGCTCTCTGCTTTCCAACTGTATGGGTGAGGGTGGAGGACCTGCCCCGGTGATGGACGATCCGGACTATTTCATAGATTGCTTCGAGGTGGTCAGAGACCTTGTGGAGGACGGGGTGGTGCTGTCGTCCAGAACCGTCTGCGATGGTGGACTGGCCGTGGCCGCAAAAAAGCTGGCAGCTTCCACGGGCTTGGGCATATCTATGAATATCAATGGATTGAGCCGGGCATATAATGAGTCCGACCGTATGAAACTCCTCTTTGCGGAAGTCCCTGGGGTGCTGCTCCAGTTCAATGAAGCCGATGCGGATTATGTGGATTCGCAGTTTCTGCTGCAGGATGTCGCATATTACCGCGTGGGCACGGTTTCTCCTGATTGCAAGGGTGTGGTGCTGGAGCCCCGGAGCAATGGAGTTGAAAACATAATTGCTTCATTGAGTGGAGGATTTTAAGTAATTTGCGGAATGTCGTTTATGTCTGTAAGAAAAATTTCCGATATACTCCATTTTTTTGTAACTTCGCGGCGCTTTGCAGGCAGATTCATCCATTGATGAAGATTCAGCCTTTCGGAATGATAAGTTTTGAATGAAAATATATCACATTTAACATTTTTTCAAAATATGGAAAACAACAAGAAACGTGTCTATCGCTTCGGCGGAAAAACCGCAGAAGGCAATGGAACTATGAGAAACCTCCTCGGCGGAAAGGGTGCAAACCTTGCTGAAATGTGTCTTCTCGAAATCCCTGTACCGGCAGGATTCACCATCACAACTGAGTGCTGTGCAGAGTACTATGCCCTCGGCGGCGGTTATCCTGAAGAACTCAAGGCAGAGGTTGCCGAGGCTCTCAAGGCCACTGAGGCAATAATGGGAATGAAGTTCGGCGACAAGGAGAATCCGCTTCTGGTGAGCTGCCGTTCAGGTGCCCGCAGTTCTATGCCGGGTATGATGGATACCATCCTCAACATCGGTCTCTGCTCTGCAACCATCCCGGGTATGATTGCAAAGACCAACAACCCCCGTTTCGTGTATGACGCTTACCGCCGTCTCATTATGATGTACTCAGACGTCGTGATGGAGAAGGCTGAGGGAATCGAGCCGGAGGACGGCAAGGGAATCCGCCAGCAGCTCGACAGAATGATGGAAGAGCTCAAGGAGGAGAAAGGCTACAAGTCAGACACTGACATCACCGCTGACGAACTCAAGGACCTCTGCGACCGCTTCAAAGTTCGCGTAAAGGAAGTTCTCGGCGTGGATTTCCCTGACACCGCAGAGGCTCAGCTCTGGGGTTCAATCGGTGGCGTGTTCAAGTCCTGGAACGGAAAACGTGCCATCGCCTACAGAAGAATCGAAGGTATTCCTGACGATTGGGGTACAGCTGTTAACGTGCAGTCAATGGTGTTCGGAAATATGGGCAACACATCTGCAACAGGTGTGGCATTCTCACGTAACCCTGCCAACGGTGACAACAAATTCTACGGAGAGTGGCTCATCAACGCACAGGGAGAGGACGTGGTTGCAGGTATCCGCACCCCTAACCCTCTCAACGAGGCCACCAAGACTCCTCATAACGCTGACCTCGCTTCCCTCGAGACCGCAATGCCTGAGGTTTACAAGGAACTCGACGACATCCGTCTTCACCTCGAGGAACACTTCAACGATATGCAGGACATCGAGTTCACCATTCAGGACGGCAAACTCTGGATGCTCCAGTGCCGTATCGGAAAGAGAACAGGTCTCGCTGCTTTGAATATGGCTATGGATATGCTCGAGGAAGGAATGATTGACGAGAAGACCGCAGTTACCCGTGTGGCTCCTGCACAGCTCGACGAAATCCTCCACCCTATCCTCGACCCTGCATCAGAGAAGAAGGCAACAGCAATCGCAAACGGTCTTCCTGCATCTCCGGGTGGAGCAGTGGGAGTTGCAGTTTTCTCATCCGAGGCTGCAATGGAAGCTGCTGCAAAGGGCATCAAGGCAATTCTCATCCGCGAGGAAACTTCTCCTGAGGACGTTGAGGGTATGCGTGCCGCTGCAGGTATCCTTACTATGAAGGGAGGTATGACCTCACACGCTGCACTCGTAGCACGCGGTTGGGGCAAATGCTGTATCGTAGGTTGCGAGTCCATGACCATCGACCTGGATGCAAAGATAGCCCACTTCAAGAGCGGCGCAGTGATCAAGGAAGGCGATTCAGTTTCCCTCAACGGTGCCAAGGGTCTGGTTTATGCAACCGCTCTCGACACTATGGACGCTTCCGAGAATCCTCGTTTCGTGAAGTTTATGGAAATCGTGGACAAGTTCAGGACTATGGGCGTGCGTACCAATGCCGACACTCCTGAGGATGCTGCAAGAGCAATTTCCTTCGGTGCAGAAGGTATCGGTCTGTTCCGTATCGAGCATATGTTCTATGGAAAGAACTCCGAGACTCCGCTTGCAAAACTCCGCAAGATGATTCTCTCCAAGACTGACGACGAGCGCCGTTCAGCACTTGCAGAGCTTGAGCCATACATCAAGGCAGCTGTCAAGGGTACACTCAAGGTTATGGACGGCAAGCCTGTTACCTTCCGTCTTCTCGACCCGCCTCTCCACGAGTTCGTTCCTCAGGGACACGATAAGAGAGAGGAACTTGCAACCGAGCTCGGTATCGATGAGCAGGAGATTGCAAAGAGGGGTGAAGCCCTCCACGAAGTGAACCCTATGATGGGTCACAGAGGTGTGCGTCTCCACATCACCTACCCTATGATTTCCGAGACTCAGTTCCGTGCAATCTTCACCGCAGCTGCAGAACTCAAGAAGGAAGGCCTGAACCCTATGCCTGAGATTATGGTTCCTGTAACCATCTCCGAGCGTGAGCTCCGCTTCCAGAAGGCAATCTGCGAGAAAATCCGCGCTGAAGTTGAGTCTGAGTTCGGTTTCGAGATTGCATACAAGTTCGGTACTATGATTGAGATTCCTCGTGCAGCCCTCACTGCAGACAGAATGGCAAGAACGGCAGAGTTCTTCTCATTCGGTACCAACGACCTCACCCAGATGACCTTCGGATTCTCCCGTGACGATGTCGGAACCTTTATGGGCGACTACCTCGGCAACAAGATTCTTGATTCCGATCCGTTCAAGACTCTGGACACCAAGGCTGTGGGCAAACTCGTTGACTACGCTGTGAAAGAAGGCCGCTCAACCCGCGAGAACCTCAAGTGCGGTATCTGTGGCGAGCACGGTGGTGACCCTGCATCAGTTGAGTTCTGCTACAAGATCGGTCTCAACTATGTTTCCTGCTCACCTTTCCGCGTGCCTATCGCAAGACTGGCTGCGGCTCAGGCTGCAATCAAAGCAAGCAAATAAGGTGTTGAAATACAATCAACTAGGCGGTAAAGTTCTGATTCAAAAGGCTTTACCGCCTTTTTATGCGTTCATTTCAACAAGGTTTCCTTGCAAAAATAGAAGCAATCGATGGAAGTGAGGGAATGATGGAAATGTCAGAGGCTGAGAATTTTTTGGCAAGCTTCTGTGACGTGGTCCATCCCATATAGAAGCCCAGTGCCGTCTATGCCCATCCAGCTGAAAAGTTTCAAGATACGTTGGTATTCAGTCTGAGCATAAGAGACGGACTTGACCGGAAGCCCGGCTGCAAAACAGATGCGCTCGTGATGGGCAATCCTGTTACGAAGCTGATTTATATGGTCCAGCTCATTGAAAATGTACTTGTTGTCAATGCGGAGTACTGGAGTGGATTTGGGCTTGGATGGAAAAACGGACAACAGTTTCTGGCCGGTTGCAGCATACTGAGGACCGGAATACATATATTTCCATATACCGAACTCCATCTCCGCCATCAGTTTGGTTGGGGTGTATGCTCCATTTGCCATAAGACCGGTGTAAGCCTTGCCAATTATTTTCAGCGTTCCCTGCGTTCTGGGATTATCGAAGATACCGCCCGGAAGGCAACTGTCGCGAAGCCAGTCATTGCCCAAATGCGGTTCCAGCGTCCGATTTATCCGGTTGCGCAGAGCCACTTCAAAGCAACTGATAATTTTGAGCAACTCACCTGAGAGGGATAGATTGTACCGGTATAAGGTCATTCCCTTTTGTACATTTCCACCGCACGCATTCACGTATCGTCTTATCCGGTCGGCAGAGATAACATCTTCAAAATCCTTGAATTTCATGACAAATTTTTTGGTTTGGTCAAAAATTTGCTATATTTGCAATGTTTATTCCCGGTAACCTCTGGAGAAATCCAAGTTATCGGGTTTCGCATTTCTTATGCAAAGATAGCACAATAGTCAATAAAGACCATTTCTACATGTAGAATTCATTTGCATAGTTTATGATTCCCCTGACGTGGAGGCCGATGATGGCCTGATGGCCATGAGCTTTGCAAAAAAAAGAAGCAATGAATCAAAGCTACGACACAACAACGCATGAAGCCAAAAGTCAGGTTATTGAGGCCTATCGAGAGGCTGTTAAATCAGAGGCTGGATTGAGCCTCAAGGCATTCTGTGACAGGCTGGGGTAGAGTGATGAGGCTTACCGGGACCTTCTCCCTGACTGTGGACTAAAGAATGTGGATGGCTAAAAAGTCCCGAAGGGACCGCACCGGAGGTGCACAATGCCCCTAATAGGGGCCGCAGACGCACGTTTGCGGGAGTAAGGAGCCCGAAGGGGATGAACAAACACACTTTTGGGTCATCTCCTTATTTATGCAACTGATACGTAAAGTCGGAGACGCTTACTTAATAATACAAAACGCTGCTGGCGTGAGCCCTTTATGAGCCCTTTGGATTCAAAGGATAGAATACAAGAATATTTAGAAAATCAAATACTTACAAATCATATCTATCGTCTTTCACTCAACTCACTTGGTGAGATTTGAGCCCTTTGATGTGGCATACAACCTTCGTGCGTCCGGAAAAGAACTATCGCGGAAGGGAGATTAGAAGGGTGAGATTAAGATTACCAGATCCGGATTCGATGACGATGGATTGAGTATATTTATGGATGCAATGGTTGTGGATACGGTGGTCGTAGCCAAAAGGATTGACATCAAGGATTTCTTGTAGCGTATGTTCGGTGAGCCAATTGTGAGCCAATTGCATATTGTAAATAAGCGACTGATTTACAGTCGCTTATTTGCTTTTTTATGAGAAGAGTTTCGACTCGGCCGTTTATTTTTGAGCCAATTGTGAGCCCTTTGACGACGTAATACGTCCCTTTTCCGGTTGTGCCCGTTGTGCCTGCTCTCTTACTCCATCTCCTTACCCTTCCCGGAGCGTTTGGCACGCCTTTCCGCCCTTCGCTCGGCCCTTCGCTCCGCCCTCTCGGCAATTCTTTCGGAAATTCTGTCGATAGTCTCTGAGCCGAGTTCCCTCACTCTCTCCTCGAAATAATCCCGCCTTGCCCTCAGCCTTTTCTGCCTGTCCTCACTCTCTTCTTCCGGAATGTTGAACTCGATACTTTCCGGCGGCATAATCCTCTCATATCCGATATCTTCCAGAGCCCGGCACGCATCGGCATAGCCCTGCCTGAACAGTTCCGGGGTCTTGGACAGGTCATACACGCTGTAGCCGTCAGTATTCAATTCTATGAAATGGTCCGCCAGCCGGGAATCTGCCATAATATTGGACATAAACATCATACTGTAGGCCCTTGTGGCTGCAAAAAGGAGGTTGTCCCTGTATTTTTCTTCCTCCATTCGGCGCACGCTGAAGGCAATCACCTCGTCGCACATATTCCTGATTGTCGGCACCGGAAGGTTCTGGAACACCCCTCCGTCGATGTAGTGCACCCCTGAGATGACCATAGGCTTGAACATCACAGGAATGGAGCAGGATGCCACAAGACGCGGTGCGATTTCTCCCTTGGAGAATACTTTCACCTTCCCGTGGTCCATATCCGAGGCAACTATGTTGACAGGAATTGGCAGGTCCTCTATATTTCTGTAGGGCATATTCTCCCGTATGAAACTCAACATCGGAGACGAGTCGAAAATTCCTCCGCGCGGTCTGGAAGGGGAAGCCATATCCCTGAAGAACGTCTTGTCGGCACAGAGTTCAATCATTCTGGCCGGTTCTATGCCCGCAGAATGGAAGGTCGCCACCATTGCCCCGGCACTCGTTCCGGCAAGCACATCAGCCTTCACTCCATATTCCTTAAGTGCCTGCAGGGCACCACAATGTGCAGCAGCCTTCGCTCCGCCACCGCTGAATACTATCCCGAGATGATACTTTTTCATATTCCGAAAATCTGTCTGTTTTCAAAAAGCCGCCGACTCTTTGCAAAAATAATGCTTGATACATAAAATTCATTGAACTAATGCAAATAATTCTTAAATTCGCAGGTTGTAACGGAAATAATTATAACTCTATATCTTATGAAAAAGTTTCTTACCATCGCACTTGCGCTCCTGATTTGTGTCGGCGCTTCTGCAGACAAAAAGAACAAGCAGGCAACCCAGGCTTACAAGTATGAGATTGAGAAAATCGAGGCTGGCTCTGCTTCCAACGGAGTACAGGCCGTCTATGTCCAGTCCTATATGAAGAGCATCAAGGATGCCGACAAGGTCTGCCGCAGGAATGCTGTCCACGGAGTGATTTTCAAAGGCTACAGCAGCAGGGGAGACTACCATCCTGCACTTGCCTCCGACCCGACTGCCCAGCAGGACCACAAGGATTTCTTCGATGCCTTTTTCGCAGACGAAGGAGACTATAATAAATATGTTGCAAGCACTTCTGCAGCCGGTCCCCAGTATGTGAAAATCAAGAAGATAGGCTATAAGGTGGGTTTGGTGGTCTATGTGAATGTCGCCGCCCTCCGCAGGGATCTCGAAAAGGCCGGAGTCATCAAAGGTATGAGTTCAATGTTCTAAATTCCCGGATATGAAAAAATTGTTGATAATTGCATCGGCAGTCCTTATGGCCATAGGATGTTCTCCACGCAACATCA
>JALFGP010000090.1 GCA_022777205.1 Rikenellaceae bacterium | reverse complement strand
GAAAGAGAAGTGAATCCACGCCCGAGCCAGGTCTGCACGTGGGCATCCACAAGGGCCTCAACCTGAGTGAGATACTGGAGTATTTCCCCGTCATTTTCGAGGAATTCCCTAACCGGGGCATCCAAACCCGTAAGGCTCTTGTACTCCTCATAACGTCCGGGATTATGTATGGCGCGGCAATCGAAGACATATCCCCCGCCATTGCCGCTATAGTCCTCAGGTATGCCCTTTTTATATGAAAAGCTGTAAATCCTGACTTCAAGTCTGTCCCCCGGACTCTTGCGGAACCTGTCCATAGAGGAGAGTTGAGAAAGTACGGATTTCAGGTAAGGATATTCAGGAAATCCCTCCTCAAGCAGTTCCTTAAGGGAGTCAAGGGCATCCTGAATGCAGACCACGAACGGGGCCTTATGTTCGGTCAAACCTCTGAAACCATAAGCCCCAAGCACCTGCAACATGCGGAAAAGGCGGAAAAGCCTCAGGCGGGTGTTGAACTGCGCCCTGTCCTGATGTCCCGCAACATTCTCAAGTTCATCGAAATAGGCATCCAGCAACTCCTCCCGAAGCAATTTGGGATAGGCAGCCCTCACCTGATAGACAAAAGAAACTATGTCGTAATACACCGGGCCTTTTCTGCCGCCCTGAAAATCTATGAACCAAGGTTTACCATCCTTCACCATCACATTCCTCGACTGGAAATCCCGATAGAGAAAAGCCGGGTCCATATCGTCGCAGGCAAGCAGGTCGTCGCAAAGCCTCTCGAAGTCGTCCTGAAGGGCATTCTCGTCAAATTCCAGCCCCGCAGGCTTGAGGAAGCAATACTTGAAATAGTTCAGATCGTAGAAAATACTCCTTGAGTCGAAGCAGACCTCCGGATGCACTCCTTCTGCAAACTGGAAATGAGGCAGCGCACGCACCACATCCTCCAGCAGCGGTTTCAACAGGGTATAATCTCCTGATTTTCTGGCACTTGAAACCATATCCGAAAGCAGCACATCCCCGAGGTCTTCATGAATATAGGCAGCATAATCCTGTGCAACCGCATAGACCTCAGGCACGTTCAGACCTGCTCTCCGGAAATCCCGCGCAAGGCTGACGAAAGCCCGGTTCTCCTCCCTGTCCACTCCTAGGACCCCGATGGCAGTGCATTCCCCGCTACGAATACGAAAATAGCGCCGGTTGCTCCCGGACCCGCAGAGAGCCACGGCAGACTCTGGAGCGAATCCGAAATGACTGCCGAAAAGCTCAACCAATATGCCCGGAATGTTGCTCAAATGGGTTTAGAAAGAGAATTTGAACATAGCCTGCACCCTGTGGTTCCAAATCCAGTGCAGATTGTCGGTGGCAAGGCCGCGGCTATTGTAGAAGATGCCATCCTTGGGTTTGCCGCCGGAAATATAGGTGCCGGAGACAGGCTCACCGTACTGAGCACCTGTCAGTTCATAGTCCAGCCCTATTGTGAAGAATTTGCCTATATTGTAGGTTATTGAAGGGCAGACACGCACCATCTGGTTCAGGTTCTTGAAGCTGTTCTTTGCGAAGTAGAAGTCGGATTCAAGCACTTTGCCGTCCCCGTTGATGCTGTAGAGGTCGGTGTAGGTTCCGAGATTCTTGTAATAGCCCACGAAAATCATAGGCACCCATTTGGTACCGTAAGCGATTGTCACCCAGGTGGATGAAGCATTAGTAGGGGCATATTCCCAATGGCCGTCTTCGCCTTGGCCAGTGAATTTCTTGGTGATTCCATAGCCTCCCTGGAGATTGAGATGCTCTCCGGCCTGGGAAAGAACCGTCTTTGCCTTCAGGGCGAATCCCTTGTTCACATATTGCAGATAGACAAAAGGCGAGAAGGTGGTGATGCGGTCCGAAACCTTCACTGTGCCGCTCTTGAACAGCCCTGAAACCTCGTCCGTGCCGAAAGTCTCCAGGTATGCGGTGCCGGTAGTGCGGGGCTTGATGCTCAGGATGTCCACTCCGGCCCTTGCCAGAAAATGCTTAGTCTTTCCGGTGAGACCAACATAAATCTCCGGGGTGCAGCCATATTTGATATAGTTTGCAGAAGCCCCGTCAGGTCCTGTGGAGGTGTATTGCATCTGCCACAGAGCCGAAGCCGTGAGCATCAAGTGCTTTCCGAGGCTGGCATCCATAGTCAGCTGGGGAGTGCGGCTGAAAGGTCCGAACGGCACGCCTGACTCAAGTGTGAAGACAGGGCATATATCGGCAGCAAGCGGATGCCAGGCCTGACCTATCTTCAGGTTCACTGCCGCCTTGTCATCCCCGCCCATAGGAAGGTCATTCCATCCTATGGTCATATATGCCTGACGCAGACGCAGGGTTGCGGTGCCGGTCACTCCGGTGAGTCCCGCATAGAAATCGGCTTCAATCTTGCCGCCGAATTCTGTGTTTCCCGCCTTGTAACCGCTCACGTTCACTCCTAAACGGGAAGTTATGGAAAGGAAACGGAACTGGTTCTTCTGATTCAGGTCCTCCCCTGCTTCATTGAGGTTACGGTCCTTGGGCAGATAGTAATAGAGGTCACCGGTACCGGCAAGGGACTCGCGGTTGTCGTAGGACATATAGTTGCGCACGAAGCCGTAGAGTTTGTAATGGCCGAGAATATGTTCCTTCACTTTGGACGGCTGACGCTCGGTCCTGTCACTATCCTTTTCTGCCGCTGACAGCCCCGGCAGGGACAACAGCGGCAGAAGTGCAAATGCAATTATTTGAAATTTAGTCATCTCAGTAACCTGAAAAATCCACAATCTTTTAGAATCCCACAATCATAAGCAGGGCATATCCCAGCACGAGTCCTACGACACCTATAACGACGCCGACCTTGAGCATATCCTTGGTCTCGACCAGACCGGTGGAGCTGGCGATGGCATTAGGCGGGGTGGAGATAGGCAGTAGCATAGCCACAGAGGTGGAGATTGCAAGACCTATGAGCAGGGCACGCACGCCTCCGAAAGGCTCCAGTTCGACCGACAGTGCGCTTCCGATAACCGCGATAATCGGGCAAAGCAGATTGGCTGCGGAGGAATGTGAAAGGAAGTTGGAAATGAGGTATCCGATAACGCCTGCAGCCACCATTACGAGGAAAGGAGACATACTTGAGAATGGAATTGCGTTCACAAGAGTGCTTGCAAGGCCAGTCTTCATAAGGCCGACTCCGAGAGCAAGACCTCCGGCAACCATCCAGAGCACAGACCACTCTATTTCGGAAAGGTCCTTCTTGTCAATGACACCGGTCGCAGAAAAGACTGCAAACGGGATGAGAGCCACGATATTGGAGTTGATGCCGGTCCACTGTTCGGTAATCCAAAGCAGAATGGTCACGGCAAAAGTGACATAAACCACTATTGTGTGGTGCCCCGGCTTTGCTCCGCCTTCAATCTTGAGTTCGATTTTCTTAGCCTTGAACGGGAAAAGAACCAGAAGGAGCCCCCACGCGATGAGAATCATCACAATCACGAAAGGTACCATACGAAGCATCCAATCCATAAAAGTCACACCCATACCCATATCGTTCAGATAACCAAGGGCGATGGCGTTTGGAGGGGTTCCGATAGGGGTTCCTATTCCTCCGATGTTTGCTGCCACCGGAATCGCAAGTGCAAGTCCTATACGGCCTTTTCCGTCAGCAGGCAGGGATTTCAGTACAGGGGTGAGGAAGGCAAGCATCATTGCAGCAGTGGCCGTATTGCTCATAAACATTGAGAAAATCGCCACCACGCAGAGGATGCCGAGCATCACAGTCTTCGGATTGGTGCCGAAAGGCTTGAGGAGAATCTTCGCGAGTTGCACATCCAGGCCCACCTTTGTCGCAGCTATCGCAAGGACGAAGCCTCCGAGGAAGAGCATTATTATAGGATTGGCAAAAGCAGCCATAACTGCCGTATAGTCAATGAAAACGCTTCCGTCATTCACATTGTTTATGAACAATCCGAAACCCTTGTTGGAAATCGTCAGAAGCATCAGGACTATAATCACCACCGACGTTGTCCAGGCAGGTATGATCTCAAACATCCACATAAGTGCGGCGAAAGCAAAAATGGCTATCATCCTCTGTTGTACCACGTTAAGCCCTTCAACCCCGAAGAAGTCTATGGGAACCAACCAAAGGAAAAGTGTCACCGCAATCACAAGCGGCAGAAGCACAAAGTACTTGACTGAAAATTTCTTGTCTGACATATATTTTATTTTTGATTATCAGGATTCTGCCTGCACAGACGCAAAGCGGCGCAAATTTACAAAATAATCCGATAACGGCAATCGGAATAAGCGATATAACTCGTTATCGGACTAAATATCAAATCATAGGGCTAAATCACGCCCTGGTCGAGCATAGCCCTGGCGACTTTCATAAACCCGGCTATATTCGCTCCCTTGACATAATTTACATAACCGGAAGCTTCGGTGCCGTGTTTCACGCAGGTTTCGTGTATGCTCTTCATTATCCAATGCAGTTTTGCATCCACCTCCTCGGCACTCCAGGACAGGTGCATTGCGTTCTGGGTCATCTCCAGGCCGGAAGTTGCCACTCCGCCGGCATTCACAGCCTTGCCCGGAGCGAAGTTGATGCCCGCTTTCTGGAAGGCAGCTATGGCCTCAGGTGTGCAACCCATATTGGAAACCTCCGCCACCAGCTGCACTCCGTTGGCTATCAACTCCTTTGCATCAGCTTCTTCGAGTTCGTTCTGGAATGCGCAAGGCATAGCAATGTCGCACTTGATGCTCCACGCCTTCTTGCCAGGAGTGAAGGTTGCTGAAGGAAATTTGTCAGCAAAAGGAGCCACCACATTGTTGTTGGAAGCCCTGAGTTCAAGCATATAGGCGATTTTCTCGTCGTTCATTCCCTCGGGGTCGTAGATGACTCCGTCAGGTCCTGAGATGGCAATGACCTGTGCGCCAAGTTCAGTTGCCTTCTTTGCAGTTCCCCAGGCCACGTTGCCGAAGCCGGAAATGGCCACTTTCTTGCCCTTGATGTCGTCCCCGGCGTGGTGGAGCATATGCTGCACGAAATAGACAGCTCCGAAACCCGTGGCTTCCGGACGGATGAGCGAACCGCCCCAGTCCATACCCTTGCCTGTGAGCACTCCTGTGTGTTCGCGTGCGAGTTTCTTGTACATTCCGAAGAGGTAGCCGATTTCTCTTCCGCCCACTCCAACGTCACCCGCAGGCACATCCGTATCAGGACCGATGTTGCGCCAGAGTTCCAGCATAAATGCCTGACAGAAACGCATTATCTCGGCATCAGACTTGCCCTTAGGATTGAAGTCGGAACCGCCCTTGCCGCCGCCCATAGGCAGGGTCGTGAGGGCATTCTTGAAAGTCTGCTCAAAGCCGAGGAACTTGAGCATCGAGACGTTCACAGCAGGATGGAAGCGGAGTCCTCCCTTGTATGGGCCTATTGCACAGTTGAACTGCACCCTGTAGCCCGTGTTCACCTGGATTTCGCCCCTGTCATCCACCCAGGTCACCTTGAAGGTGAAGATGCGGTCCGGCTCCACGAGCCTTTCCACGATTTTGGCATCCTCGAATTCAGGATGCTGATTGTAAGTGTCTTCAATCGTTTCAAGCACTTCGCGCACAGCCTGGAGATACTCCTTCTGTTCGCCGTACTTTGCCTCCAATGAGGCCATTATCTTACTGGTTTTCATAGCATTGGTATTAGTGTTCCGGCTTTGTGCCGGTGTGTTATCAATCAACTGTCCAGGTGTTGCCGCTGTTGAGCAAATCGTCCATACAGCGGATTTGGGACTGGGCCTTCACCTGCTCAATCTGGTCCCTTACCCCGTCGTCATAGGTCAGGTCAGCGACATTGCGTATGACTCCGAGTGCCACGGGATAGTCCGGATATTTCATATCCGCAAGCATCATATGTATTCCGGCATTGGCGGTAGTGGCATCGTGGGTAAGAATATCGTCCAAAGTGATTCCGTCCTCACCTATGGTCACGACCTTAAGCCCCATTCCGTCGAGCATCAGTCCCTTGTCGCGATTCTTGCCGAAAAGCATTTTCTCGCCGTGACGCAGAACTATGGTACGGTCCGCCATAGTTTCCCTGTCAGTCAGAGCAGAATGGGCTCCATTATTGAAAATCACGCAGTTGGTGAGCATCTCCATCACTGAGCATCCGTCGTGCTTGGCCGCCTCGGTCATAATCTCCTGACTCAGTGCCAGATTCACATCTATGCTGCGGGCAAAGAAGGTTCCTTTGGCTCCGAGTACGAGTGAGCCCGGATTGAAGGGATGCTCCACGGTGCCGTAGGGCGAGGTCTTGGTGATTGCCCCGAACTTGGAGGTCGGAGAATACTGCCCCTTGGTGAGTCCGTAAATCTGGTTGTTGAAAAGTATGATATTGATGTCTATATTCCTGCGTATTGCGTGGATGAAATGGTTTCCGCCTATTGCAAGAGCATCTCCGTCACCGCAGGCCTGCCACACGGTGAGGTTGGGATTCGCCACCTTGATACCTGTGGATATGGCTGTGGCGCGTCCGTGGATGGAGTGGAAGCCGTAGGTGTTCATATAATAGGGCAGCCTGGAGGAGCAGCCTATGCCCGAGACCACCACATAGCGTTCCTTGCCGTAGCCCAGGATTTCGGTCACATCCGGAAGGGCTCTCTGCAGGGCCGTAAGCACCGCGTGGTCACCGCAACCGGAACACCAGCGCACCTGCTGGTCTGATTTGAATTCCTTGAAAGTATATCTTGGCATAGCTATTCCTCCTTTGACAAAATATTCCTGACTGCATCGGTGATTTCGTGCACAAGGAAAGGCTGTCCCTGCACCTTGTTGCACTGGAGATAGGTGAATTGAGGCAGCCTTGTCCTCAACCATCCGGCAAACTGGCCCGAATTGAGTTCACAGACCAGGATGTGGGAATGCTTTGCGAAAACTTCGGCCGTGTTGGACGGAAGAGGGTTGATGTAGTCGAAATGGGCCAGGGCCACTTTCCCGGGCAAGTCCTTTTCCAAGCTGTCCAATGCAGAACGGAGATGTCCATAAGTGCCTCCCCAGCCCACAATGAGCAGTTCCGCCTCCTGTGCCCCTTCCACATTCAGTGGAGGGATGACATCTGCCACCCTACGCACCTTCTCGGCCCTTTCCCAGACCATTTTCTCGTGGTTTGCAGGGTCGGAACTCAACACACCTGCGGTATTTTTCTCCAGTCCGCCCACCCGGTGTTCAAATCCGGCCATTCCAGGCACTGCCCACCTGCGCACAAAGGTCTGAGGGTCGCGGGCAAAAGGTTCGAAAGGCTGGTCTGTCGGACGGGCAAAAGGCGGCACAATTTGCGGCAGGTCATTCATCCTTGGGATGTGCCAGGGTTCGGAACCGTTGGCCAGATAGCCCTCGCTCATAAGCACCACAGGGGTCATATGCTCAACGGCAATTTTGGCGGCATTGAAAGCGGCATAGAAGCAGTCGGAAGGAGTGCGTGCAGCCATCACCACAAGGGGACATTCCCCGTTGCGTCCGTAGAGCACCTGATTCAGGTCGGTCTGTTCTGTCTTGGTCGGAATTCCCGTGGAGGGACCTGCCCTCTGCACATCCACCACAACCAGAGGCAGTTCGGTCATCACAGCAAGTCCCAGGGCCTCCGATTTGAGGGAGAGTCCGGGTCCGGAAGTGGTGGTCACGGCCAGAGAACCGGCAAAGGCGGCTCCTATTGCAGTACATATGCCCGCAATTTCATCCTCAGCCTGCATAGTCTTGACTCCCAGGCTCTTACAAAGGGCCAATTCCTCGAGTATGGCCGTGGCTGGGGTAATCGGATAGGAACCGCAGAAAAGTTGGAGTCCGGATTTCTCGGCTGCTGCCATCAAGCCCCAGGCAGTGGCCTGATTGCCGGTGATGTTGCGCCATTTGCCGCTTTCCAGTTTGGCAGGCTTTATTCTGTAGGTATTGGGGATTGCGTGGATATTGGAGGCATAATTGTAGCCGTCGAAAAGCACCTTGCGGTTGGGAGCTATAAGCTCCGGATGCTTCTTTGCGAATTTGCTGTCCAGATAGGAGTAGATATAGTCCAAAGGGCGGCTGTAGATAAAACAGGCCATACCCAGAGTGAACATATTCTTGCACTTGTTTATGGTCTTGAAATCCAGGCCGCTGTCCTTGAGGCTTTCCTGAGTGAGCTTTGAAATCGGGGCGGCGATTATGGTCCTGTCGTCCAGATACATCTCGGAGATGGGATCGTCTGATTTGAAACCTGCCTTGACTATGTCATCGTGCTGGAAGGAGTCTATGTCCAGAATAATCATTGCGGTGCGCTTGCACCATTTGGCATTAGCCATCAGAGCCGCCGGGTTCATCGCCACAAGGAGGTCGCAGTAGTCGCCCGGGGTATTGACTTTGGTATTGCCTATGTGGACCTGAAATCCTGACACGCCCGCAACAATTCCATGCGGGGCCCTGATTTCTGCCGGATAGTCAGGAAAGGTCGAGAGACCGTTGCCTATGCTGGCGGAGGTGTTTGCAAAAAGAGACCCGGTGAGCTGCATACCGTCACCTGAGTCTCCTGCAAATCTAATCACAACATCGTCAGTATCAATTACTTTGTGTTGCATTATGTATGTAGTGTTATATAGTCTGTGTTATTGTGGCGTGGGTGGAAGTGGTAATTTCCACTTGTTACAATAATTTGATAAAAGGAGGGATTTCAAGGCTTGCGACGCAGGCAAATACCGGAGCAACCTTTCGGTTGTGAGGATTTTGACAAGGAGCGTAACGCAGAAATCACCCTTTTTGCAAATTATTGCTATTGCTGCTGGGCTGCAGCCTTTGCCTGAAGTTCCTCCTGCAAAGACTGAAGGGTGCGACCTTCAGGAATGCCGAGGATGGTCCTGAGTTCAGGAGTGAGGTCGATGCTCTGGGCAGGATCGATGTAAAGCACGGAAGCTATATCGAATACCATAGCCAGGTTCTTGACTTTTGCAATCTTCTGAATTTCCTCGTTAACCCTCTGGTAGATAGGAGCTTGAAGAGTCTGCTGCATCTGCTGGAGATCCTGGTTGGCAGACTGCTCGAATTCCTGGATACGATTGCCTATTTCTGTGAGCTCCTTCTGCTTGCTCTCCCTGATTGCAGTACCCCAGGATGCCTGTTTCTGCTGGAAGGTCGTAGCCTTGGTCTGATACTCCTCAATCATAGCCTGATAAGTCTCATAAGTCTCTTTCTGAGCGCTCTCGAGCTGGGTGCGGACTGTGTCCATAGCAGGAAGAAGCTGGATGAGCTCGGTGGTGTTCACATAACCATTTTTAGGCTGGGCAAAAGCCGACGCCGCAACAAGAAGAGCGGCACAAATCGTTAGAATCTTTTTCATATCTGTTAATTTAATTTTCCTTAAAAATGAAAACCGGGGTGCTCCATAACAATTATTGAACCAATCTATCAGAACTGCTGTCCTATTACGAAGTGGAACTGGCTCTTTCCGTTCACAGGATCGTCAAATCCCCATCCCCAGTCCACACCGAGGAGTCCGATCATAGGCAGGAATACCCTCACGCCCACACCGGCAGACCTCTTGACCTGGAAAGGATTGAAATTTCTGATGTCAGCCCAGCAGTTACCGGCCTCCAGGAAGCCCAACACATAGATGGTCGATTGCGGCTGGAGCACCACAGGATAACGCAACTCGACAGTGAATTTGTCGTAAACGTTACCGGAGTAATAGTTGCCTGAGCTGTTGTACTGCGAGGTGCTGGTCGGAGTGAGGGAGTAGTTCTCATATCCGCGGAGGGAAATGATGTCGGAACCGTAGGTGTCGTAACCGGACATACCGTCACCACCCACGCGGAAGCCCTCGAATGGAGAATAGCCCCAATTTCTGTTATAGTAGCCGAGGTAACCGAACTGCACCCTTGCCATCAGGACGAGGTCGCCCACCAGCTTGGTGTAGATGGAACCCTTGAACTGCCATTTGTGGTACTCAATCCACTTGTATCTGTCCTCGGATGAATAGAGGTTATAGTTGATTTCCTTCCAGTTGGATGCCATCACAGGATTTCCTTCGTCGTCATAGCCCTTCAGACCGGTCTTGCGGAAGAGGGAGTATGGCGGAGTGAGCTGAAGGGAGAAGGAGAAATCCGAACCCTGACGAGGATAAATCTGCTGGTCGGTGGAATTTCTCGAAAGGCTTATGAGCCAGTTGAAGTTGTGCGATATACCTGTGTTGAACAGGAAGTTGTACTGCCAGTCCTGAAGTTTGTAGGTCTGCCAGCTGAGCTGATTGTACAGGACGAAATAGTTGTCCGGCCATTTCAGACGGGTACCCAGACCTGCCGCGAAACCGTAAACCTCCATAAACTGGTCGTTGTTCAGGATGTTGAAGGCGAGGTAGGAGTTGGTCTGACGTGTGTAGTAGAGGCTCAGATTAAGCGAAGTCGGTTTCTTTCCGAAGAGCCACGGCTCCGAAAAACTGGCAGAAAGCGAGGTGTAGTAGGTACCGTTGGTCTGGAACCTGAAAGCGAGGTTTTGGGCATCTCCGAGCGGCACAGGCCTCCACGCTGTCTTGTCGAAGAAACGGCGGGTGGAGAAGTTGTTGAAGCTCACTCCGACCGTGGCCACGAATGTGTTTCCTCCCCATCCTCCGGAGAGTTCCAGCTGGCTGGATGGTTTCTCCGTGACATTATAGACTATGTCCACGGTGTTGTTCATCTGGTTGGGGATGATGGAATAGCCCTTGTTCGGGTCGGTGATGGACTCAGGGTCGAACTGTCCCATTGAGGCTATTTCCCTGATGGATCTCTCGAAGTCCGACTGGGAGAAGAGATAGCCCGGACGGGTGAATACCTGACGGCGCACCACCCTTTCGTTGGTGAGGTCGTTTCCGTTGATGATGATATTGTTCAATATGGCCTGCTTGCCCTCAACCACTCTCATTTCCACATCCACGGAGTCGCCAGCCACGGCAAGTTCCACAGGCTGGATGTTGAAGAAGAGGTAACCGTTGTCCCTATACAACTTGGACACATCGTATTCATTCTGCTTTCCACCTCCAAAGAGACGCTTCTGCATAGTAATCACGTCATAGACATCGCCCTTCTTGATCTGAAGTATCTCGTTCAGGGTTTCGGCGGTATAGACGGAATTTCCGGTCCAGGTGATATTTCTGAAATAGTATCTCTGTCCCTGGTCCACCTTGAGTTCGACCTTCAGTTTGCCGGGCTCGATGAAATAGACAGTATCGCTGAGCAGACGGGCATCCCTGTAACCGGCCTCGTTGAAAGCCTCGATGAGCCCGCGTTTGTCGTTCTGATATTCTTTTTCATTGAATTTCTTGGACTTGAAGAAATTCTGGAGTCGCCAGTCCCTGGTCTTGTCCATACTCTTGACGAGCTTGAATTCCTTGATATTCTCATACGGGCCTCCGAAATCCACCTTCTTGATTCTCACCCTTTGCTTGCGGTCAATGTGGAAGTTCACCCTTATGGCTCCGGCTACGACGGTGTCCTTCTTGGTCATTATGGTAACCTCCGCGTTGTTGTAACCCTTTTCGTCGTAAAAGCGCTTGATGATGTCCGTGGAAGTCTTGGCCACATATTCTGAAAAAACTCCACCCTGCTTGAGGTTGAGCCTTTCCTTAAGGTCCTTCTGGTCACCGCTCTTTATGCCTGAAAAGGTCCACGCGGAGACTCTCGGACGCTCCTGAACACGGATTTTGAAAAAAGCGGTATCTCTTGTGGGACAGAGTGAATCAATCGAGACTGAAACATCCTCAAAATAGCGTCTGCTCCAGATTTTGTCAATCATCTGCGAAAAGAACTCGCCTGGCACAGTCACTTCCATACCTTTGCGGAGTCCGCTGACCTGGATTATCTGGTCCTTGTGTATGTAGTTGTTGTTTTCGACGGTGACACCTCCCACCACATAGCTTCGCGGGTTATTGTAATCCACCATCACATCGGACTGTGCAACTGCCTTAATGGTTGACAGAACCAGCAGCAACACCAAACAGGAGAAAACTCTCAATCTTATAGTCATCTGTCGTTCAATATTCTGAATTCCTAACACGCCTTCCGCCAGTCCAAGCCGCTGCAAAGGCAAAGCAACCTGCAAATATAGACAAATTATTTCACTTTACCATAGCGTCGGTCTCGGGAAGCGTAAGCTTTGAGCGCCTGACGGAACTCAGGTTTGCGGAAATCTGGCCAGAGCGTGTCCACAAAGAGGAATTCTGAATAGGCTGCCTGCCACAAAAGGTAATTGCTCAGACGGGTTTCGCCGGAAGTGCGGATGATCAGGTCGGGATCCGGGATACCCGCTGTCACGAGATATTCATCGAAGACAGACAGACCGGAATTCAGGATTTTTTCAGCAGCTTCGGGGGATGCGAGGGCATCTGCAACCATCCTCTTCGCAGCCTGGTGTATGTCCCATTTGCCGGAATAGCTCAGGAAAAGGATGAGTGTGAGACGGTCATTTGCCGAGGTAAGCTCCATACAACGGTTTATTTCAGCGTGGAGTTCAGCATCCAGACGGTCCAGATTGCCCAGCACGACGAATTTCACCCCGTTTTTCATAAAGGTCGGGAGTTCATTTGCCATACATTTGGCCATCAATGACATAAGTCCCACCACTTCGTCCTCCGGACGGTTCCAGTTCTCTTCCGAGAAGGCATACAGCGAAAGATATTTGACTCCTTCCTCCACGCTGGCTTCAGTGCAGGCCCTGACGGATTCGACTCCTTCGAAATGTCCGTAGATGCGTTCCTTGCCACGGGCCTTGGCCCATCTTCCGTTGCCGTCCATTATAATGGACACGTGTACCGGTGTTCTGTTTTCCTGGTTCATAAAAATTCAATGACTGTTTCTGATATCCTCACCCCAATGGAGTTTGCTTGTGAGAGCATTCACGAAATTGGATTTGCATAGGCGGACCCGCTTGAGCGAAAATCCTGCCAAAGAGACTGAGACTTCCGCATCAGCCTCCATATTGAAGTTCACATTATCCGCCGAAAACACCACCTGACTGTCCCTGGAATGGAATTTCATCCGGACAGAATTGTTCAGGGGAATGATGAGCGGGCGCACGTTCAGGTTGTGCGGGGCAATAGGAGTGAGCATAAGCACCCCAGACCCCGGAAATACTATTGGACCGCCTGCACTGAGCGAATAGGCCGTAGAGCCCAGGGATGTTGCAACTATCAGTCCGTCAGCCCAATAGGTCGGAAGAGCATTCTCCCCCACTTTCACTTCAACTCCCAGCATTGCAGCTCCCTGACGGTGCACGGTGATTTCATTCAAGGCGACAAAAGTCTTTTCCTTGCCGTTCTGCCGCACCGTAGCCGTGAGCATAGGACATTCCTCCACTTCCAGATTCCCCTCCTCAAGAGCCTGCACCACGTCCTCAGGCCGGTTCTCAGACAGAAAGCCCACTCTGCCCATATTCACGCCGAGCACCGGTATTCCCCTCACGGAAGCATATCTTGCTGCCGAAAGGAAGGTTCCGTCCCCGCCTGCGCTGAGAATGAGTTTCACCCCTTCGAGCTCAACCCCGCCTTCAGCTGCGAGTTTGTCCAGCGGCAGAACTTTCAGTTCCATTCCCCTGTCCCTCAGGCTGTTTTCAAAACGCACAAAGGCTTCTGATCGCACCAGTTCCCTGTTTCTATATAAAATGGTTGTCATAATCTCTCATATTGCGTCCATATATCCCGACACCTGACGGGCCCCATCGACACAATCGCACAAAATTAGGAATTTTTGACAAGTTTCATAATTCCTTAGATTGATGGAACTATGCCTTTTCCAAGACGTGCAGATACTCGATGGTTTTGTTTGCGCGGTGATTGCGCTTCTCTTCTTTGTCTGCTCTGAATCTTTGATATTCCTTCGAAAACATTTCATAATGCCCATATTGTACCATCGTGTTCTCAATATCCCTAAGTGACATCAACCCTTCATTATTGTAGGACAAGATGATATATTTGAAATTTGCATCCTTGATTAAATCTGCGAACGAGGACAATACGGTATTCTTTCCGCAATATAGAGACTTCTCATAGTCTCTCAATCCGGTTTTACCCTTTGGCAAAAATGGATTATACTCTGCTATCGTATTGAGTAAATGATAATTGGCCCCGTATTGCCTGGAGTTATATGGAGGATCCAGATATAAAACA
>JALFGP010000068.1 GCA_022777205.1 Rikenellaceae bacterium | reverse complement strand
TGGCTACCCTTGCCTAATGGACTACTACGTTCAATTGCACAGAGTGTAAGGAACCGCCGTATGCCGAACGGCACGTACGGTGGTGTGAGAGGTCGGAAAACGAAAGTGGGAAGAAAACTTTCGTTTTCCTCCTACTCGATTTCCTTAGGGAAGGAGAATGTGATGGTCATCTTCGGATGCCTGATTTCACCAGGAGGCATAAGCTGGCAATTGTAGTAGCGATCCTTGTCCAGATCTACTGAAGATGTAGTCGTGGTGGAGGACTGGGACGCATATGCCGCCATCATCATATAGTTGTAATAATTATTGTAATAGCTGTCATACCCGTAGCCATAGCCTCCGTACCCGTATCCGCCGTAGCCGTATAGGTTGTTGTAGTAGGAACTGTAGGCGAGGGCGTTGAGGTAGTCGTTGTAGGAAGAGTCTCCGGAAGATGATGTTGTGGTGGTTTCCGGGTGCATTATAAGCATCCAGATATCATAATTGCTCATTCTCGCTGCATATTCTTCCTCGGTTTCATTCTCATCCTCTTTTCTGGAAAGGCGAATCAGTTCCTGTGCGTGGTGGCTGATGTCGGGCTGGTAGCGGTTGAGTGAACGGTTGATATCGCCCTGGTTTTCAGAGCCTACGCTCGCGTCGGTGAGTCCGGCAAAGGTGACTATTTTCTGCTCCTTTGTGCTGCCTTCGTCAAGTGTGATTTCCCTCGTTCCCTCAATACGGCAGGTCGGGCTGAGCACTTTGGGATATTTGTCCAGTTTGTCGTAGTCTTCCTTGTAAGGCAGAATGATAGTAGCCCTGTTCACAATAGTCTGAGACAACCTTTGCTGCAAAACCTCCTTCTGCTCGCTTTCGCTCATCTCGGAATATCCTTCTATATTGTCTTTCAGGACAGCTGTAATTTTGTCTTCAATGCCTTTTTTCAGCACAGATGCCCTGATTACGGGTTTCAGTCCGCTGCCTCCCTCAATCAGGAATTTATCGCTGACTTTTCCGGATGCCGTTTCGCTTTCGCTGGTGCTGAAATTGAATGCGTACTGGGTCGGGAGGGCTGACGTCTCGCTGTCTATCATACTGGACATTCCCACAAGCACTACCATCGATGTGTCGATTGGTCCCCTTTCGTCGTAGGTGGCACTGAAGCGGAGTGTGGCGTAATTTCCGGTGAGGTAGTTGTAATCGTCAGTGGCCACGGCGCACTGGAAAAGATTCAGGCGGCCGCTACCTCCTCCTACAGAGCGGTCGGCCTTCATTATTATTCCAGGCATTTTTTTCGTGAACTCTGTCAGGGACCCGAGTTTCATTCCCTTGAGCGCGTCCAGATATTCCTGTCCGAAATTCTTCTTGAAGTCAAAAGACAGTGAGTCGCCTCCGTTGTAGGTCGGAACGCCACTGGTAATCAATTCGTTGCTGTCGAACATCCGGAAATCCTCTTCTTCGCCTTTGTAGAACTCTCCCTTCAACTTTCCGGAATAAAGAATATCGTTGTCCAGAGGTTTGAGCAGTTTGTGAACCCGGATGCTCTGGATAATCCTTTCCTCAGAATTATCCCTGAACGAAAGCGTGTCTTTGGCAATTGCAAAATGAAAACTCTTGCATTTAGCATCTTCGGGCATCTGAAAAGTAAGCGTGTCCACGAGCGGAATGAGGGTGAATGCCGAAATTCTCTCTCCCCAACCGAATTCATTGTCGTGTATCGCTCCTATGACAATCCGTTTGGAACTGTATCCCCCAAGCTCGTCGGCTCTCTGCATCTCCACGTCCTCAATGTCAAAACTTGCAGTTGCAACTTTCCATATATGAGAGGAAGGGATGTAGTCCTGTCCGAGTGTTCCGTCTGTCTTGACGCAGGATGTACCGACTGAAAGTGCTGCCAGCGCAAATGCTGTGGACAACCTTCCTATTTTGCTGGAAAAATTCATCTTAAATAGTGTCGTAAAAACTGTTGTAATCGTCTATGTAGCTCTTGTCGTCGAGTGCCGCACGCTTGAATGCAAGGCTTGGCTTGCCTTCTGACTCACAGAAGGACTTCAGTTCTTCCGGAATGTTCTCGTTCGCAAAAATGACACCGTCGGAATAGCGGGCTGCGAGTTTTGCAAGGTTTATGCCGTCAGGCTCTTCAATCAGATTCAAATCCTCGTCGCTGATGTTTCCGAATTTGACTATCTCCTTGAAATTCTGACTGAACGGAGCCGAAGGAGTGTCGTCGTAAAAGGATGTGATTACCTTGCTTCCGGAAAAGATGGGGTCGTCAATATAGGCCTTTTTCAGATAGAGAGGGAGTATGTGGGAAATCCATCCGTGACAATGTATGATGTCCGGCACCCATCTCAATTTCTTCACCGTCTCAAGTACTCCCCTTGCGAAGAATACGGCCCTTTCGTCGTTGTCTTCGTAGAACACCCCGTTCTCGTCGGTATAGGTGCGTTTGCGGTGGAAATAGTCTTCATTGTCAATGAAATAGACCTGCAGCCGTGCCGAAGGAATGGAGGCAACCTTGATGACCAGAGGCCTGTCCACATCATTTATGATGATATTGATGCCGGAGAGCCTTATCACTTCGTGCAACTGGTTCTTCCTCTCGTTGATGCAGCCATAGCGCGGCATAAATGAACGGATTTCCTTCTTGCGCTCCTGAATACCCTGCGGAAGGTTTCTGCCTATGCGCGACATTTCGTTCTCCGGCAGATACGGATATATCTCGGAGTTTACGAAAAGGACTCTTTTGACGCTATTTCCCATAGTAAGTTTTAATTTTAACAAAACTCTACAAAGATAATAATAATTTTTTACAAATTAACTAACTTTGCCCCTTCGGTGCGGTCTTGCCGCCTTCTGAAGCACTAATTTGCAGAAAGATATGGTACTGAACGACAATAAGATACTACGCAAACGTTATGTGCGGGCCTTCCTTTCGTCGGTGGCCAGCATAGCCCTCGTACTGTTCCTTGTCGGGATTGCCGCAACCCTGCTTGTGTCGCAGAAAAGCATCACCGGTTACCTCAAGGAAAATATGCAGGTGAGCGTGATGATGAAACCCCAAGTGGGGGAATCCGCCGCCCTCAAATGCAAGAAAACCATAGACGGGATGGCCTTCACAAAATCCTCTTCCTACATTTCTAAGGAGCAGGGGGCAAGGGAGATGGCCAGCCTTCTCGGAGACGATTTCTTGGATGTCTTCGAGACCTCTCCCATACCGATTTCCGTGAATCTGACCTTGAAGGCGGACTATGTCACTGCGGACTCCCTGGAGGTTGTGAAGTCCCGGCTCGGGGCTCTGAAGGAGGTTTCTGAGGTGGTCTGTCAGCAGTCTCTGGTGGAGGCGCTCAACTCCAATCTGAACAAGATTTCCATTTTCCTCGCAGCGCTCATCTCTCTTCTGCTTTTCATATCTTTCGTGTTGATTAACAACACGGTGCGTTTGAGTGTCCATTCCCGCAGATTTACTATCCACACGATGAAGATGGTGGGCGCAACCAAGGCTTTCATACGCAGACCTTTTGTCCTTGAGTCCATCTTCCAGGGGCTTTTCGCATCCTTCCTTGCAGTGATTTTCATCCTCTGTTCGCTAGTGTTCCTGAAAGGGCAATTCAGCCAACTGTTCTCGGTGTTCACCATCGGAATGCTGCTCACGGTAATTCTCATTGTGGTTGGGGCAGGGTTGCTGATATGCACATTGAGTACTGTTGTTACGGTTAACAAACTCGTAGGCCTGGACAAGGCTGAACTTTACATATAGCAAAATGGCAAACGAAACTAAAAACGAAATGGCGATTACGCCAAAAGGGCTCAAGCTGCTCCTGGCCGGTCTGATTGTGATGATTTCCGGATATATGCTTATGTGCGGAGGAGCCAGTGACGACCGCCTGGTGTTCAGTTATGCAATCTTTGATTTCCAAAGGCTGGTGGCTGCTCCTCTGGTGATAATCGCAGGCATAGTGATAGAAGTTGTGGCTATTATGGGGTGGACCATCCCTCGTAAAAAGAAATAGATATGAATTGGTATGAAGGACTCCTTCTCGGTCTGGTTCAGGGATTGACGGAATTCCTGCCGGTGAGCAGCAGCGGGCATCTGAGGATAGGCCGGGAATTGCTCGGTATCGAGGCCGGAGGGGACATAGTTTTCGAAGTTGCGGTACACGCCGCTACTGTCCTCAGCACGATTGTCGTTTTCCGCAGGCAAATATGGAACATACTCTGCTCTCTTTTCGCCAAAGACGGCCTTTTCCGCAACCTTAAGTCGCCCGGGACTTTCAATGACGGTACTGATTATGTGCTCAAGATATTGTTGTCAATGGTGCCTGTGTTCATCGTCGGTATGTTTTTCAAGGACGCGGTCACCGCGCTTTTCGATTCCATCTATGTGGTTGCCGGGGCCTTGCTCCTGACTGCGGCGCTGCTCCTTCTGTCCGACTTCTCAGGAAAATTCCTCAGGAACAGAACCGGCTCCGAGGCCCGCAACGGCATATCCTGGTGGCAGGCTCTGATTGTGGGAATAGGTCAGGCCATAGCCGTGATACCTGGACTTTCACGTTCCGGCACCACCATTGCCACAGGTCTGCTCTGCGGAGTCAAAAGGGATGTCGTAGCCCAGTTCTCCTTTCTGATGGTGCTTGTGCCTATTCTCGGAGAGGCTTTTCTGGACATAGTGGGAGGTGATTTTGCCGCATCCACCACCGGCGTAGCCCCTCTCATTGCCGGATTCTGCTCCGCTTTCCTTTCGGGGCTGGTGGCTTGCCGTGCTATGGTTGCCTTGGTGAAGAGAACCCGTTTGGGCTGGTTCGCTCTCTATTGCGCAGTGCTTGCTACGGCAATATTCATTTTTGCATAGCTTTCCTATGACGGGCGGTTTAACCTATTTCGTTGCAGATGTCCACCTGGGTTGTGACGTGCTTGACCCGGCAGACCGGGAGAGGCGTTTCGTGGATTTCCTAAATTCGCTTCCGGACAACACCTCTGCCCTCTATATGCTTGGAGATGTCTGGGATTTCTGGTATGAGTACCGGGATGTGGTTCCACGCGGCTATGTCAAAGTCTTTGCCGCACTGATTTCGCTCGTGGAAAGGGGTGTGGAAGTCTATTTTTTCAGGGGCAACCACGATCAGTGGACATATTCCTATCTGGAGTCAATGGGAGTGCGCATACTTGAGCAACCCTGCCTGAGGGAAATCGACGGGCGCAAATTCTGTCTCGGCCACGGAGATGGGCTGGGACCTGTACCTGCGGGTTATAAAATCTTGTCGGGCATATTCAAGAGCAGATTCCTGCGTCGCCTTTTCAGTACCCTCCATCCGTGGATAGCATTCCGTTTCGGCAACAGCTGGTCCCGCCGCAACCGTCTCAGACACAAGGATGACTATGTTTTCCGGGGACCGGATGAGCCGCTTTACAAATTTGCAGAGACTTATTCTTCGCATCAGAAGGTGGACTATTTCATTTTCGGTCATTTCCACGCGGATGTGAATCTCGCCCTTGAAACAGGAGCACGTCTGGTGTTGGTGCGCGACTGGTTCAAATCCTCTCCATACCTGCTTTGGGACGGAGAAAATCTCACTCGCCTGCAGATGGAGAAGGCTTCCAGCTGAGATATTTTTCGGGAATTTTCACCACCGGAGGTTCTTTCCAGAAAAGGGAGTAGTACAGGGCCGGAAAATCCCCGGCTTCCCAAATTTTCACCAGTTCCTCCACCTGGATGTCCTCCCCTTCGGGGGCGTAGGGCTTCTTCATATCAGAACCGAAGAGTTTCGCAACTCCCTGCCAGAATCCGGCTGTGATGCCGCTCTTGTATTCCTTGATGATGGAGTAGGAAGTCTTTCCTGTTTCCCTGTCTATGAGTTTCATTATCAGCATTCCCTGGGTGACGGTCAGGTTTCTCATCTGGCCTTCGAACACTTCAAAGAGCTCCTTTTGCAGTTGGTTGATGTAATGGTCTCGCTTCAATCCGGTGAGATGCCCGGCGGCTATTATGCTGTCGGTATCGTGGACCATTTTGCGGGCTGCGAGAGCGTAGGGATAGGCCTTGCTGAAATTATGCACCAGTTTGTAGTATTTTCTCCATTCGGCACCCTTCTGTCTGGGAAGTTTTGCAAAAACCCTTGACGGCTTGATGGAGTCATAAAATACGGTATCCCCGTTTTCAACCCCGTATTCCATCAGATGGTCGAAGGGGGAATAGTCCTTTTTGCTCTGAGCGCAGAGAAAATCCGTCCTGGCCAGAGATCCGGCAAGGAGAAAAACGGTGAATATGCGCAGGTAGTTCCTCATAGTTTCTGCAAAGATAGATAATCCTCCTGAATATGGGGTTTCGTGCTTCGTCAAAAATTGCTCTAACTTTTTTTCATCAATCTCTGTAAAGTGTTGAAAATACGTTAATTGAGTGTTTTAAAACCACGTCAAAAAAGTTGAAAAATTATTGAAAAATAGTTTGGTATTCAGAAATTTTTTGTATCTTTGCAGTCCAAATTTCGGGGTGAAATACGCCTAAGATATTGATGCTCAGGGATTTAGGGTTTTAGCTTGTATTTTTAATTCAAAAGTAATAAAGCGATGTTACAACCAAAGAAAACAAAATTTAGGAGGCAGCAGAAAGGCCGTATGAAAGGACTTGCCCAGAGAGGCAACCAGCTCGCGTTCGGATCTTTCGGCATCAAGACTCTCGAGAATTGTTGGCTTACAGGTCGTCAGATTGAGGCTGCCCGTCAGGCAGTGTCACGTTATATGAAGCGTGAAGGTAAAATCTGGATCAGGATCTTCCCAGACAAGCCATACACAAAGAAACCGGCCGAAGTCCGAATGGGTAAAGGTAAGGGTAATCCGGAAGGATTTGTTTGCCCTGTTACTCCAGGACGTATCCTCATCGAAGCCGAAGGAGTTCCAATGGAAATCGCGAAAGAGGCACTTCGCCTTGGCGCACAGAAACTTCCTGTAACCACGAAGTTCGTCGTTCGCCGCGACTATGTCGAATAATTTAATGGAGAAAAGATTATGAAAATCGCAGAAGTACGTGAAATGTCAGTTGCGGATCTTCGTGACCGCATTGCGCTCGAGAAGGCAAACCTTTCTTCTATGAAGATGAATCACGCCATCTCTCCATTAGAGGACACATCAAAAATCAGAAAGGCAAGGGTGGATATCGCCAGAATGATGTTCGTCCTCGCTGAAAAAGAGAAACAGAACTAAATTTGAATTCCTATGGAAAGAAATCTTCGTAAGGAAAGAATAGGTGTAGTGGTCAGCAACAAGATGGACAAATCCATCGTGGTTGCAGTCAAGACAAAGGAGATGCACCCGATGTACGGCAAGTTCGTCAAGAAGACCACCAAGTTCGTAGCTCACGACGAAAAGAACGAATGCAGCATAGGCGATACAGTCCGCATTATGGAGACCCGTCACCTGAGCAAGACAAAGAACTGGAGATTAGTTGAAATCGTAGAAAAAGTTAAATAGCAATGATACAGCAGGAATCACGTTTACAGGTGGCTGACAACAGCGGTGCAAAGGAAGTTCTCTGCATCCGCGTGCTCGGAGGTACCCGCCACCGTTATGCAAAAGTAGGCGACAAGATCGTTGTTGCAGTCAAGTCTGCCATCCCGGGTGGTGACACCAAGAAGGGATCGGTATCCAAGGCTGTCGTAGTGCGTACAAAGAAGGAAATCCGTCGTCCGGACGGCTCCTACATCCGTTTCGACGACAATGCCTGCGTGCTTCTCAACAACCAGGGTGAGGTTCGTGGAACCCGTATTTTCGGCCCTGTTGCAAGAGAGCTTCGCGAAAATTTTATGAAAATCGTTTCACTGGCACCGGAGGTCCTCTAATTTTGAATTTGTTATGAATAGAATTAAAAAAGGTGACACCGTTTATGTAAATGCCGGTAACGATAAAGGCAAGACCGGCAAGGTGCTCGAAGTGATCACGGCAAAGAACCGTGCCATCGTAGAGGGCGTCAATATGGTTTCAAAGCACACCAAACCAAATGCAAAGAATCCTCAGGGAGGAATTGTTAAACAGGAAGCTGGAATCCACATTTCCAATCTTCAGCTCATCGACCCTGCAAAGGGCGGCCCTACAAGGGTTGGCTTCAAAATCAAGGAAGACGGCAAGAAGGTGAGAGTTTCCAAAAAATCAGGTGAGGAGATTAAGTAATGGCAAAGAAACAGGCAGCAGCTGCTCCGGCAGCACAGACAACTCCTGCAGGATATGTTCCTGCACTCAAGAAACTCTATAAGGAAGAGATTATCGCCAAGCTTCAGAAGCAGTTCGGTTATTCTACAGTGATGCAGGTTCCGAAGCTCGTGAAGATTACCATCAACGAGGGTATCGGTGACGCTACCGGCGACAAGAAGCTCGTTGACGTGGCTCAGCAGGAACTTTCGTTAATTACCGGACAGAAGGCAGTTGTGACTACTTCAAGGAAGGATATTTCCAACTTCAAGCTCCGTAAGGGTATGCCGATCGGAACAAAGGTCACTCTCCGTGATGTGAAGATGTACGAGTTCCTCGAGAGACTTATCCGTATTTCCCTCCCTCGTATCCGTGACTTCAACGGTATTTCAGAGAAGATGGACGGCAAGGGTAACTACACTCTCGGTATCAAGGAGCAGATTATCTTCCCTGAAATCGACATCGACAAGATTACCAAGATTCTCGGAATGGAGATCACTTTCGTGACAACGGCCAAGACTGACGAAGAGGCTTATGCTCTTCTCGCAGCATTCGGTCTTCCTTTCAAGAAAAACAAATAAACATCTGAAGATATGGCAAAAGAATCAATGAAAGCCCGCGAAGTAAAACGCGCGAAATTGGTTGCTAAATACGCCGCAAAGAGGCAGGCGCTCAAAGAGGCCGGAGATTGGGCAGCACTCGACAAGCTCCCTAAGAACTCAAGCCCTTGCCGCATGCACAACCGCTGCTCTCTCACCGGAAGACCGAAGGGTTATATGAGGATGTTCGGCATCAGCCGTATCCAGTTCCGCGAGATGGCCAGCAAGGGTCTCATCCCGGGCGTAAGAAAGGCAAGCTGGTAATCGGAACTTACTTATTACATCATATTATTAACAATCGGATATCGGGCGCCCAAACGGCGTCGCAATCCACAAAAAAGGATTAAAAAATGACTGATCCAATTGCAGATTATCTTACAAGGGTCCGCAATGCCTATGCAGTAGGCAAGAAGATTGTCGAGGTTCCGTCTTCCAAGATGAAACTCGCAATCACCAAGATCCTTTGCGAGAAAGGTTACATCCTCAGCTACAAGGTAGTTGAAGGCACTCCTTTCAACACAATCAAAATTGCTCTGAAGTACCATCCTCAGACCAAGACCGCAGCCGTTAAGTGCATAGAGCGCATTTCAAGGCCGGGTCTCAGAAAGTATGTGGATGTTGAGAACCTTCCACGTGTCCTGAACGGACTCGGAATCGCGATTATTTCCACTTCCAAGGGAATCATCACCGACAAAGAGGCTAAGGACCTGAACGTTGGAGGCGAGGTACTGTGCTATGTTTATTAATCTAAAAACTATCGAATAATGTCAAGAATTGGTAAATTGCCTGTAAACCTTCCAGCCGGTGTGACCGTAGAGGTTGCTGCCGGAAACGTGGTGAAGGTTAAAGGACCTCTCGGACAGCTGAGTCAGAAAGTTGACGCAGACATCACTGTTACCGTTGAGGACAATGTTGTTAAATTGACTCGTCCGACAGATCTTCCTCGTCACCGTTCTCTTCACGGTCTTTACCGTGCGCTCATCCACAATATGGTGGTAGGTGTTTCAGAAGGATATACTGTTAAGCAGGAACTTGTCGGTGTCGGTTACCGTGTGGACGTAGCGGGCCAGATGCTCGTTTTCGCACTCGGTTTCTCACACGAGATTCATATGATGCTTCCGGTCGAAATCAAGGCTGAGGCTGAACCTGTGAAGAAGGGTGCCAATCCGGTGCTCGTTCTCAAGAGCTGCGACAAACAGCTTCTCGGACAGGTTGCTGCGAAAATCCGCTCATTCCGCAAGCCTGAACCATACAAGGGTAAGGGTATCAAGTTCGTAGGCGAGACACTTCGTCGCAAGGCAGGTAAGTCAGCAGGCGCTAAATAATGGAGGACTAAGTTATGGCATTGAATAAAATTGAAAGAAGAAAGAGAATTCACTACCGTATCCGCAAGGTCGTCAATGGTACTGCTGAAAGGCCTCGTCTTGTTGTGTTCAGAAGCAACAAGCAGATCTACGCACAGGTTATCGATGACCTCAAAGGTGTAACTCTTGCAGCCGCTGCATCAAACGACAAGGAACTTATCGTGGATTGCAAGGGCAAGACAGGAGTTGAGGCTGCAGCACTCGTAGGCAAGAAGATTGCCGAGCGTGCGCTTGCCAAGGGTATCACCACCATCTCATTTGACCGTGGCGGTTATCTCTATCACGGTAGGGTTAAAAGTTTGGCAGATGGCGCCCGTGAAGGCGGCCTCATATTCTAAAAAGTAAAGACTATGGCAAATACAAATGTTAAGAAAGTAAAGACATCTGACCTTGAGCTCAAGGACAGACTCGTTGCCATCCAGAGAGTAACCAAGGTTACCAAGGGTGGTCGTCACTTCAGCTTTGCAGCCATTGTTGTAGTTGGTGACGAGAACGGCGTTGTAGGTTATGGTCTTGGCAAAGCCAACGAGGTCACCACTGCAATTTCAAAGGGCGTGGAAGATGCAAAGAAGAACCTTGTGAAGGTTCCGGTTCTCAACCACACTATTCCTCACGAGCAGGAAGCCAAGTTCGGTGGTGCGCGTGTGTTTATGAAACCTGCAGCTCCAGGTACCGGAGTAAAGGCCGGTGGTGCGATGCGTGTAGTTTTCGAGTCAGTGGGAATCCACAACGTGCTTGCGAAGTCAAAGGGTTCATCCAACCCTCACAACCTCGTCAAGGCAACAGTTGCAGCTCTTACTGAGATGCGTGACGCCTACACTGTAGCGGGTCTCCGCGGTATTCCGATGAGTAGAGTATTTAAAGGTTAAGGAGGCTCACAATTATGGCAAAAGTAAAAATCACCCAGATCAAGAGCAGAAGCGGAGCCACCAAGAGGCAGATCGCAAATCTTGCTTCTCTCGGAATCCACAGAATTCACCAGAGCGTAGAAGTCGAGCTCAACCCTGTAAGCAAGGGTATGATCGAGAAGGTTCAGCACCTGGTAACTGTTGAAGAAGTAAAATAAGGAGGGACAGAATATGAAATTGAACAATTTGACACCTGCAGCAGGTTCCAGGGGCAGGGAGAAAAGAATCGGACGCGGCGAAGGCTCAGGACACGGTGGAACATCTACCCGTGGACACAAGGGAGCACAGGCTCGTTCCGGTTACTCACGCAAAACTGGATTCGAAGGCGGTCAGATGCCTATTCAGAGACGTCTTCCGAAATTCGGCTTCACCAATCCTAACCGTGTGGAGTACAAGGCTATCAACGTTGACGTGCTCGAGCTTATCGCAACTGAGAACAACCTCAGCGTGATTACTCTCGACGCAATCCGTGAGGCAGGCTACGCCGGAAGGAACGACCTTGTGAAGATTCTCGGCAACGGCACTCTCACCAAGGCTGTTGAAGTGACTGCAAACGCATTTTCAAAATCCGCCATTGCAAAAATTGAAGCAGCAGGCGGAAAAGCTAATACTCTGAAATAATGAAGAAGTTCATTCAGACAATCAAGAATATCTTCAAGATTGAGGAGCTCAGGAACAGGATAGGTTACACTCTCCTTCTCCTGCTGGTCTATCGTCTCGGAAGCTTCATAGTGCTTCCGGGCATAGACGCTTCCCAGCTTGCCAATATGCAGGACTTCGCTCAGGAGGGTCTCGTAGGCCTTCTTGACATGTTCTCCGGCGGAGCTTTCGGAAACGCTTCAATCTTTGCGCTGGGTGTGATGCCGTACATCTCGGCTTCCATCGTCATCCAGCTTCTTGGTGTTTTCGTACCTTACTTCCGCAAGTTGCAGATGGAGGGCGAAAGCGGACACAGGAAGATGAATCAGTACACCAGGTATCTGACCATACTGATTCTCTGCATCCAGGGTCCTGCCTATATGGCTGCTTTGCACCAGCAGGTACCTGCGAGTGCGTTCGTAGCTGTAAACCAGCTCGGCTGGTCAAACTTCTGGTTCAACCTTGTTTCCACACTCATCCTTATCGGAGGTACGATGTTCGTGATGTGGCTCGGCGAAAGAATAACTGACCGCGGAATAGGAAACGGTATTTCACTCATCATTATGGTGGGTATCATTGCCCGTCTTCCATTCGCCCTCACTGCCGAAGTCACTGCGAAGCTCGGAACTTCACTCGGTGGAGCAGTTCTGCTCATCTTCGAGTTGATAGTTCTCTTCTTCGTATTCATCGCGGCAATCGCTCTCGTTCAGGCAGTCAGGAAAGTTCCTGTACAGTACGCAAAGAGGGTAGTTGGAAACAAACAGTACGGTGGAGTGCGCCAGTACATACCTATGAAGATCAATGCAGCCGGCGTGATGCCAATCATCTTCGCACAGGCTCTTATGCTCTTCCCGCTCATCTTCTCGCGCTTTGATGCAACGAGGGGTCTTGCAGCTGTGTTCAGTGACTACACTGGAGTATGGTACAATCTGGTCTTCGCTTTTCTTGTCATCATTTTTACATTCTTCTACACTGCTGTCACCGTCAATCCGACTATGATGGCTGAAGATATGCGCAAGAACGGCGGATTCATCCCGGGAGTGAAGCCTGGAAAGAAAACCGTTGAGTATCTTGACTCCATTATGTCAAGAGTAACTCTTCCGGGTTCAGTCTTCCTTGCCTTCATCGCAATTCTCCCGGCATTTGCAATCCTGCTCGGAGTCAACAACAAGTTCGCGAGCTTCTATGGAGGTACATCCCTCCTGATTCTCGTGGGAGTTGTGCTTGACACCCTCCAGCAGATTGAAAGCTATCTTTTGATGCGTCATTATGACGGACTGATGAAGACCGGTCGTCTGAAAGGACGTTCAGGTATGTAATCTTGATTAAAGTCGAAGAAGATGGTAGCACCGAAAACAGAAGAGGAAATACTGCTGATGAAGGAAAACGGGATACTCGTTTCCCGTACATTGGCAGAGGTCGGAAAGATCATCGCCCCGGGTGTGACAACACTGGAGTTGAACAGGGTGGCTGAGACTTTCATCCGCGACCACGGCGCAGTGCCGAGTTTCCTCGGATATGACGGTTTTCCGGCAGCGCTCTGCATCTCTGTAAACGATGTCGTGGTCCACGGTTTCCCGTCAGACTACGTCCTTAAGGATGGAGACATCGTTTCAGTGGATTGCGGAACCTACTACAAGGGTTACAATGGCGACTCAGCATACACCTTCGCTGTCGGCGAGGTGGATCCAGAGACTGCCAAACTCCTGGAAGTGACCAAAGCATCCCTCTATGAGGGCATTGCGGCGGCTGTTGACGGAAACAGGGTGGGTGACATCGGACACGCGGTACAGTCGTACGCAGAGTCGTTCGGATTTTCAGTTGTCCGTGAGCTGGAAGGCCACGGTATAGGAACCAGGATGCACGAAGCCCCGGGAGTTCCCAATTACGGGAGAAAGGGTCAGGGTCCAAAGCTCCGCAACGGAATGACAATCTGCATAGAACCTATGATCAATGCCGGATCCAAAAGTGTGTACTTGGACAAGAACGGCTGGGCTGTAAGGACAGCTGATCATAAGAATGCAGCACACTTCGAGCTTACGGTTGTTGTCCGTAAAGGCCACGCTGAGCAACTTTCGACCTTTGATTTTATCGAGTGTTAGTTTTTGTAAATTTTAATGTGATATTTTATGCCGAAACAATCAGCAATTGAACAGGAAGGCGTTATCATTGAGACTCTGCCGAATGCTATGTTCAAGGTCGAGCTTGAGAATGGTCACGTCATCATCGCCCACATTTCCGGAAAGATGAGGATGAACTACATCAAGATTCTGCCCGGGGACAAGGTCAGGGTTGAAATGTCACCTTATGATTTGTCAAAAGGAAGAATTTCTTTCAGATATAAATAAAAGCTTTAGTTATGAAAGTTAAAACATCCATAAAGAAGCGCAGCGAGGACTGCAAGATCGTAAAGCGCAAAGGCCGTCTCTACGTGATTTGCAAGAAGAACCCTAAGTTCAAGATGCGCCAGGGATAATCACTGATTTGTTAACAATTTAAGTATAGATAGTTATGGCAAGAATAGCCGGTGTTGATTTACCTAACAACAAAAGGGGAGAGATAGGACTTACCTATATCTTCGGAATCGGCCGAAGCTCAGCAAGGAAAATTCTTTCTGAGTTGGACATCGATTATAACATCAAGTGCGGTGATTGGAACGATGAGCAGATTGCGGGCATCCGTAGCGTCATCGCCAACGAGTACAAAATCGAAGGAGAACTCCGTTCAACCATCCAGATGAACATCAAGCGTCTTATGGATATCGGTTGCTACAGAGGAATCCGTCACCGTCTCGGTCTCCCTGTTCGCGGACAGAGCACCAAGAATAACGCCCGTACCAGAAAGGGTAAGAAGAAAACCGTTGCAAACAAGAAGAAGGCAACCAAATAGTCGATGAATTATGGCAAAGAAAACAACAACAACAAAAAAGAGAGTTGTCAAGGTTGACGCTTGTGGCGAGGCTCATATTTCATCAACCTTCAACAACGTTATCATTTCCCTGACCAACAGCCAGGGCCAGGTTATCAGCTGGTCATCTGCAGGAAAGAGCGGTTTCAGGGGCTCAAAGAAGAACACTCCTTACGCAGCTCAGGTTGCAGCCGAGGATTGTGCAAAGACTGCCTATGACCTCGGACTTCGCAAGGTCAAGGCTTATGTGAAAGGTCCGGGAGCGGGACGTGAGTCAGCTATCAGGACTATCCACGGTGCCGGAATTGAGGTAACCGAGATTATCGACGTTACTCCTATGCCGCACAACGGATGTCGTCCTAAGGGCCATCGTAAAGTTTAATTTTAGTCAGTTTACAATCTAAAGGAGAATTACTATGGCAAGATATATTGGACCAAGCACCAAAATTGCACGTAAATTCGGCGAGCCGATCTTCGGAACTGATAAGGATTTCGAAAAGAGAAACTTCCCTCCGGGACAGCACGGTCTCGCAAGCAAGAGAAAGAAAAAATCAGAGTACGGTACCCAGCTCAAGGAGAAGCAGAAAGTAAAGTACACCTACGGACTTCTTGAAAGACAGTTCCGCAACCTTTACGAGAAGGCTTCCAGAATGAAGGGTCAGAAGGGTGAGAATCTTATCTTCCTTCTTGAATCCCGTCTGGACAACATCGTTTACCGTCTTGGCATTGCCCCTACAAGGGCAGCTGCACGTCAGCTCGTAACACACTGCCACATCAAGCTCAACGGAGAGGTTTGCAACATTCCTTCCGCTATCGTGAAGCCTGGCGATGTGATTTCTGTAAGGGAGAGGTCAAGGAGCCTTGAGGTTATTACAAGGAGCGCAGCTTCCGCAGCCAGATATTCCTGGCTCGAGTTTGACCCGAAGACTCTCACAGGTAAATACCTCAACGTTCCTGTACGCGAGGAAATCCCTGAGACAATCAACGAGCAGCTCATCGTCGAGTTGTACTCTAAGTAATCTTTAAACACCAGAAGCATTATGGCAATCTTAGCATTTCAGAAACCGGACAAGGTGATTATGCTTGAAGGTACCGATACCGTCGGACGCTTCGAGTTCAGGCCATTGGAGCCTGGCTACGGACAGACCATCGGTAACGCCCTCAGACGTATCCTCCTGTCTTCATTAGAGGGTTTTGCTATCAACTCAATCAGGATTTCAGGTGTAAACCAGGAGTTCGCCACCATTCCGGGTGTGGTTGAGGGAATGCAGGACATCATCCTCAACCTCAAGCAGGTTCGTTTCAAGAGGATGGTTGAGACTGTGGATTCCGAGGTGGCAAACATTGTCATCAGCGGCAAACAAGAATTCACCGCTGAGGAAATCTCAAAGGGATTGTCTTCTTTCACGGTGTTGAATCCGGACCTCCACATCTGCACACTTGAGCCATCAGTGAAACTCGAAATCTCCCTGACGGTTTCCAAGGGTCGTGGATTTGTGCCGGCTGACGACAACAGGGATGAGAACACTCCAATCGGAACCATTCCGGTGGATGCAATCTACACCCCTATCCGCAATGTCAACTGGACAGTGGAGAACTGGCGTGTCGAGCAGAAGACCGACTATGAGAAATTGAACCTTGAGATTACTACAGACGGCTCAATCACTCCGAATATGGCTCTTCAGGAAGCTGCCAGCATCCTTATCTACCACTTCAAGCTGTTCACTGACGACAAGAAGCTTGCTCTCGAGAGCACAGTCGAGTCCGATGCAAAAGAGCTTGACGAGGAGTCGCTCCATATGAGACACCTTCTTCTGACTAAACTTTCCGATATGGGGCTTTCAGTCAGAGCTTACAACTGCCTCAAGGCTGCCGACATCGACACCTTCGCAGACCTCGTAAGCTATTCAAGGGCAGAGTTGATGAAGTTCAGAAACTTCGGAAGGAAGTCCCTCAACGAAATCGACCTTCTCGTGGAAAAGATGAAGTTGTCATTCGGTATGGATGTCACCAAGTATAATATTGAACCAAAGAAAAAGAACCTATAAAGTATGAGACACAATAAGGCAATCAATCACCTTGGTCGCAAGAGCGGACACCGCAAGGCACTCCTCGCCAATATGGCTACGTCTCTGATTCTCAACAAGAGGATTCAGACCACTGTAGCAAAGGCAAAGGCTCTGCAGTCTTACGTTGAACCTCTCATCACCAAGTCCAAGGACGACTCAACTGCTTCCCGCCGTACTGTCTTCAGCTACCTGAAGAGCAAGGAGGCTGTTACAGAGCTCTTCCGCACTATTGCTCCGAAGATTTCAGAGCGTCCGGGCGGATACACCAGAGTACTCAAGACAGGATTCCGTCAGGGAGACGGTGCAGATATGGCTCTTATCGAGCTTGTTGACTTCAATGAGGCAGCTCTCGCTTCAACTGTGAAGAAAGAGGCCAAGAAATCAACCCGCCGCAGCCGTGCAAAGAAGGCTGAAGCTGCTCCTGCAGCAGAAACTCCAGCAGAAGCACCGGCAACCGAGGCCCCTGCAACCGAAGCAGCAGCAGAATAATTCTGCCGGACATATTGATAAGCAAGCCGACTGGAATCTCCAGCCGGCTTGTTTGCATTGGAATCAAAAAGTATTTTGTTCCGATATAAAAAATCAATTTATTTGTACATTTGCGAAGAGATAAAACCGCATAGTTATGAAACGTAAAAATTCACTGATTGCGTGGTCCGCAATTGGATTGGCGATGTTGAGCCTCCTCCCTGTTTCCTGCAAAAAAGAGTCAGAGAAAAGCAATGGCCCTTATTACAATGCCAAACACATCACCGACGAAAACAAAGTCGCGATGATTCACTCTCTCAAGGATCTGGATGGCACAGGACGCCTGTTCGAGATCAATTACGACGTAGATTACAAATTGGATCAAGTATTGGCGTCAAATATTGGCGGAACACAAGCACTGTTCGAATATATCGCGTATCTGCTGTATGATGACCTTGGCTCAAAAGTTCCTGAAGTCAAGTATGGCGCAGGATGCAGTGCATTCGCAGTGGACGAGAAGGCAGGCAAGGACCGGCTGATGGGGCGCAATTACGACTTCAGGCACTTCGCTTCGGACGGGGAAACCTTGCTTCCGACTTCCGCAATTCTTGTGCGCACCGCTCCGAAAGGCGGCAAGAAATCCATATCTATGGTTGACGGAATCAATTTGGGATATGGCAAAGGTTTCCTGTATGACGAGAATACCGACCTTTCACTGCTGATGGGTTTGCCATATGCGGCCCTGGACGGTATCAACGAAGACGGTTTCGCCATAGGAGTGCTGGCTTTGAGAGAGAAACCTACGGTTCAGAGTAAGGAAGGCCAAGGAAAAATTGCCACCACAGTCGCCATCAGGATGCTGCTCGACAAGGCCTCCACGGTTAAAGAAGCCATAGGGCTGCTGAAGGGCTACAATATGGACATGAGTACCGACGGCAAGACCGCACCTGCAGAGGCGACTGAACAAGGCTACTCTAACTATCACTTCTTCATGGCCGATGCCACTGGGAACTACGCCATCGTAGAATATTGCTATGGAGACAATGCCTTGACCCCTGACAGAATGGGGGTATGCACAGCCAATGACACCCTGCGTTGCGTGACCAACTTCTACGTCTCCCCTTCTATGGTAGGTCATCTGGACGGATGGGGTTCTACTCACGGAAGAAAACGATACGAGATCATGCGTAGCACTTTGCAAGACCAGAATTATAGCCTAAGCGAAAGTGAGGCGATGAATCTGCTTCAATCCGTAGCCCAGACTCCTGGCGAGGAACTGACCTCTATGACCCAGTGGTCCGCAGTATATAATCTGACAGAAAAGAGCATTCGCCTAGCTATACTTCGAGAATACGGCAAGCAGTTCGACTTTAAAGTGGAGTAAGAATTATGCCCGTATTCCAAAATTATCGCCACTTATTAGGATCTGGAGGTTTTTCAAGGTAATGAGAGGAGGGGGTCGCCGAGAGCGATGTCATTGTTGGCGAGTATGATCCCCAGAGACTCCGCATTCCTGGACGTGGCGATGGCCAGGAGAAGTTTCATCCCGATTGTCCTGCGCATATCCTCCCCGGCTTGAACCGGCAGGCCCATATCGGTGAAAGTCCGTCTCATAGCATCGACGATGACGGTGGCGGTATCTGCGAGAGTGCCGTCAAAATCGAAGATAATGCCCGTGAATGGGTTCATATTTTACAAGAATACGTAAATTTGCAATCTGACCTAATGTATGAGTTATATTGAGTCACCGATGTGGGGTGGCAAGATTGAAAAGAGTTCAAGAAATGACGGTTGAGAACAAGACTTTACTCTTGCAACTGCTCCGGCAGTATCAGGAATTGGGTATATCAAAGCAGATAGATTATGACAAATTCTATCTGTATTCGATTATTACCCATTCCACGGCGATTGAGGGGAGCACGGTGACGGAAGTTGAAGCCCAACTGCTGTTTGACGAGGGTATTGCCGCAAAAGGTAAATCCATAATTGAGCAGTTGATGAATCTGGACCTGATAAAGGAGATTACATCCAAGCTTTGATTGACACGAGAGATAATGAGGATATTGAAATATTCCTCAATTGTATGGCACGTTTGCATTGCGACCATCTCAGAAAGGATATTGAACAATATGTCAAATCAGCTGAAGTGGCCGATAAAACGGATTCGGTTAAGCAAATGGCCGATAAATGGGCAATTAAGCCATCTTTGGCAGAGAAACTGGTCGATATTTTAATTTTTATGGCCGATAAACAGCAGATAAGGACGGAGGATATTGTCAGTGCACTGGGTTTCCCTGAAACGACGGCAAGGCGTTATTTGCGCCAATTAACCGAATTCGGATATCTGGAAACTCTCGGAGGCAATAAAAACAGGTCATACTCAAAAAAGGAATAATCTCAAAGGCCCAAACTCAAACAAGCCGACTGGAATCCCCAGCCGGCTTGTTTGCATTGCGATGCCCGAACAGGTCGGGAAGGATGTTATCGCTCAACGTCATTCCCGGCTTGACCGGGAATCTGTCAAAGGTTGTCCTTCTCGATGTCCTTGAAGTACCTGTATGTATTGACTTTGAGCTCGCCTACTGCAAGTTCGTCAGCCACGATGATGCCGTGCTGATGAGCCTGAAGGGCAGAAAGTGTGCAAGACTGCGAGTATGCTCCTTCAATGGCGTTCTTCAAGGCAGTGGCCTTCTTGTGTCCGAAAGCAAGCACAAGCACCTCTTTCGCATCCATAACCGTGCCCACACCCACTGTGAGTGCAGTTGTCGGAACCTGTGAAAGGTCTCCGTCAAAGAAGCGGGAGTTGACGAGAATAGTGTCGTAAGTCAGGCTCTTCACCCTTGTGCGAGAAACGAGGGATGAGAAAGGCTCATTGAAAGCCAGGTGACCATCTTCGCCCACACCGCCCATAAACAGGTCGATTCCTCCGGCAGCCTTGATTCTCTCCTCGTAGGCTGCACACTCGGCAGCGAGGTCAGTAGCATTGCCGTTGAGGATGTTGATATTCTCCTTCGGAACATCCACGTGGTCGAAGAAGTTGCGTGCCATAAAGCTGTGGTAGCTTTCAGGGTGGTTCTCCGGCAGACCTACATATTCGTCCATATTGAAGGTAATGACATTCTTGAAGGAAACCTCACCGGCTTTGTACAGGCGAATCAGTTCCTTGTATGTTCCGACAGGGGTCCCTCCGGTCGGAAGACCGAGAACGAAAGGCTTGTCGGTAACAGCAGCCTTGGCCTTGATGCGTGAAACGATGTAATTCGCAGCCCAGACTGATCCTTCCTGCGCATTCGGTTCAATGATTACTCTCATTATTCAAATATTTTGGGTTAATAATTCTTTTCGGGACAGTCGCATTCTAAAACAGGCGCACGAACACCTCAATTGCCTGATATTCAGCCATTCCGAGTTCGTCATAAAGGCGTGCGGTATTCTGTGTCCTCTCTTCGGCCCTTTGCCAGAACTCGCGCGGGTCTTCTCCCGGGAACGGCACTATGTCCTTCTGTGAGAGGTGGCGGTAGATGGCGTGGCGTTTCTTGATCACCTCGTCAGGGCTGAGCGGAACTGCCATATCCACCTTTCCGAGCTCCCATTCCATCCAGGCACCTCTGTACAGCCACACGTGGCATTCTTTGAGCCAAGCCTCATCTTTGAGCTGGTTCAGGGCCTCAAGCACGGCTTCTGTGCAGACTCTGTGTGTTCCGTGAGGGTCTGCAAGGTCACCTGCGAGGTAAATCTGATGAGGCTGAACCTTCTGGAGCAGGTCTATGATTATGTCTATGTCCGCCTGGGTTCGCTCTCCCTTCTTGATGCCGCCGGTCTCATAGAAAGGCAGGTTGAGGAAGTGTGCGTTGGTGTCTGCATTCAGGCCGAATGACCTCACTGCAGAACGGGCCTCGGACCTTCTGATAGCACCCTTGAGTTCAAGCAGGGCGCGCGGTTCAGGCTCTCCAGGTTTCTTGGAAGCCACAATTGCCTTAACTTTTTCGAAATCATCCCCATAGCCGAGCTCGTGGATTGCATCCATATGCTGGAGTACCACATCGTCGTGCACGGCCACATTTCCGGAAGTCTCGTAAGCCACGTGCACATCGTGTCCCTGCTCTACCAGACGGATGAATGTACCTCCCATAGAAATCACATCATCGTCAGGGTGAGGTGAGAAAATCACGACTCTCTTAGGGAATGGTGATGAAGGCACAGGTCTGGTGCTGTCATCAGCATTCGGCTTTCCTCCCGGCCAACCTGAAATCGTATGCTGGAAGTCGTTGAATACGTTTATGTTGATTTTGTCATAAGGTCCGTGCTTCTCAAGCAGTTCCCCAAGTCCGTTGGAGAGATAGTCGCCCTGGGTGAGCTTGAGTATAGGCTTGTGCACCTGTTCGCAGAGCCAAACCACAGCCTTTCTGATGAACTTCGGTGTCCATTCGCAAGGACCCACGAGCCACGGAGCCACGTTTCTTGTGAGCAGGCTGGCTGAATTGTCGTCCACATAGAAGGAAATGTTGCTGTGCTTCTGGAGCAGCGATGCCGGGCACGAGCTTGACATCTCGCCCTCAACTATATCCTTGACCACCTGGGCCTTGTCTTCACCCCAGGCAAGGAGGTAGATTTTCTTGGCGCTGAGCATAGTGGAAATGCCCATAGCAATGGCACTGTTTGGAGTCATCTCCACCTTGCCTGCGAAATTCTTCGCCTGTCTTTTTCTGGAAGGATAGGACAGGAGAACGGTCCTGGTGCGGCTGAGTTCCGATGCACCGTGCTCATTGAATCCGATTTGTCCCTTTTCTCCCACACCCATTATGAGCAGGTCGAGATTTGAGGCAATCTGGTCGTACTTTGTGCAGAAATCCGAAACATAGGAACTGTCCTTCAACTCATCTATACGTGGGATGTGTACGGCCTCCGGCTTGATGTCCACTTTGTCTATGAGTTCCTCGAAGAGTCGGCGGTTGCGGCTGTGTGAATAGGCCGGCGCAGGATAATATTCATCGATGCTGTAAATCTCGACCCTGTTGAATGAAACCGCACCCTCCTGATGGAGTTTTGCAAGTTCGCGATAGAGGCTGACAGGAGTGGAACCGGTGGACAGTCCCAGACGGAAGATGCCGTCTGAAGCCTTTATGGAAGAAACGATTTTGTCTGCAAGACATTTGCTTGCAATTTCCTCGTCTTCGTAGATATGAGCGGGGATATGCTCAAATGTGTGCTTGATACCGTTAGGCAACCCCTCTTCTATGAGACCGCCATCTTTTGGTAATGTGAATTTCTTCATTGCTTATATGTTTAGTGTTGAATGGTATGCGCGTTTGTCCCCCATTGATGGGATGGACATAAGCATACAAAGGTAATCAATTTAAGCGTTGAAATGATACCGAAAGCCAAAATTATTTCGAATAAGAGCAAAAATGGAGGTATTCGTCAGAAATTGCTATCTTTGCAAGTAATGCGAAACGATATGAAACAAGACAATATATTTGAAGAACTTTCAAGCAAGGAATACGAGCACGGATTCGTGACAGACGTGGACCAGGAATTCATCCCGAAGGGCTTGAACGAGGACATTATCCGTCTGATTTCCGCCAAGAAGGAGGAGCCGGAGTGGCTGCTGGATTTCCGTCTGGATGCCTTCCGCAAATGGCAGAAGATGACCGTCCCGACCTGGGGACATCTGGATATACCCGAGATTGATTTTCAGGACATAATATATTATGCGGCACCGAAAAAGGAGTCAGACCGTCCGAAAGAAATAGACCCGGAACTCGAAAAGACTTTCGACAAACTGGGCATTCCTCTGAACGAAAGGGCGGCCCTTGCCGGTGTGGCTGTGGATGCGGTCTTCGATTCCGTCTCCGTGGCCACAACTTTCAGGGCTGCGCTCGCTGAAAAGGGCATAATCTTCTGCTCATTCTCGGAGGCGGTGAAGGAACATCCCGACTTGGTGCGGAAATATCTCGCCACCGTGGTGCCTTCGGGTGACAATTTCTATTCGGCCCTCAATTCCGCGGTATTCAGCGACGGGTCTTTCTGCTACATTCCCAAGGGTGTGCACTGCCCTATGGAACTGTCCAGCTATTTCCGCATCAATGCCAAGGGAACGGGGCAGTTCGAGCGCACTCTCATAGTGGCGGATGAAGGTTCCTATGTGAGCTATATGGAAGGCTGCACGGCCCCGATGCGTGATGAGAACCAGCTTCACGCGGCGGTGGTGGAAATCATTGTGGAAAAGGATGCCGACGTGCGCTACTCTACTGTCCAGAACTGGTATCCGGGAGATGCACAGGGTCGGGGAGGCATATTCAACTTCGTGACCAAGAGAGGAATATGCAAGGGCAGCGGCAGCCATTTGTCCTGGACTCAGGTCGAGACCGGTTCCGCAATCACCTGGAAATACCCTTCCACCATACTCAAGGGCGACAATTCCTCCTCGGAGTTCTATTCTGTGGCCGTGACCAACAACCGTCAGCAGGCCGACACCGGCACCAAAATGATACACATAGGCCGCAACACCCGCAGCCGCATAGTCAGCAAGGGCATATCTGCCGGCCATAGCCAGAACAGTTACAGAGGACTCGTGAAAATGCTCCCGGGGGCAGAAAACGCCCGCAACTACTCCCAGTGCGACAGCCTGCTCATAGGTTCGGATTGCGGAGCGCATACATTTCCCGACATACAGAATTCCAATCCGACAGCAATTGTGGAACACGAGGCCACAACCTCCAAAATCAGTGAGGACCAGCTCTTCTACTGCAATCAGAGGGGGATACCGTCTGAAGATGCCGTGGGCCTGATTGTGAACGGTTATGCAAAAGAGGTCCTGGCAAGGCTTCCGATGGAATTTGCAGTGGAGGCTCGTAAACTGCTTTCGGTATCTCTCGAAGGTTCAATAGGTTAATATTATGGATTGGCTCAATTATACATTATTTACCATAGGTTCCGACACTCCGGTGCTGCTCATAGACCTGCTGACTTCCGTCCTCGGGCTCACCTGTGTCTTTCTCGCCGGAAGGAACAGCAAATACAATTTCTGGGTGGGGTATCTCTACACCATAGGACTCACCCTTATGTTCTTCAACAAGCATCTCTACGCCTCCCTGCTGCTTCAGCCCCTGTCCTTGGGAATCAACGTTCTCGGGCATTACCGCTGGTCTCATCCCCGCAAGGGTGAAGAAGTGAAGGGCAAGACTGACGAATTGAAGGTGACTATGCTCGGTTGGAAGTCGAGAGCCGCTCTTCTTGTGCTGGTTCCGCTTTTCGCCGTACTGTGGGGCTGGCTGCTGCTCAAACTCGGAAGGGACTGGTGTCCGGGCTATTTTTCTCCTGACCCCATACCTTATCTGGATGCTCTGGTGACCGTGCTCATATTGACGGCCCAACTGCTTTCGGCATTGAAGAAATGGGAGTGCTGGATACTCTGGCTCTTCGTGAATATAGCCCAGGTGACTATGCATCTGATGGTGGGACACGTGTTTATGCCTATAGTATGCGCACTTTACCTCATCAATGGAATCGTGTCCCTGGTGGGCTGGATGAAACTTTACAGAAAAGAAAAACAATAGGCTTATGGCAAACGATATCATATTGAAAATCAGTGGTCTGCATGCGGGAATCGAAGGAAAGGAAATCCTGCGTGGAATCGACCTCGAAATACGCAAAGGTGAAATTCACGCCTTTATGGGGCCCAACGGTGCCGGCAAGAGTACCCTGAGTTCGGTGCTGGCAGGCAAGCCTCAATACACCGTTACTTCCGGCAGCATCGAGTATATGGGGCAGGATCTGCTCGCGATGTCTCCTGAGGAGCGTTCTGTAGCCGGCATATTTATGTCCTTCCAGTACCCTGTGGAGATTCCGGGAGTGACCATTACTAATTTTATGAAGTCGGCTGTCAATGCTCACCGTCGCGCAAAGGGGCAGGAAGAACTCAAGGCGGGCGATTTTCTCAAGCTGATGAAGGAGAAGATGGCTTTCGTGCAGATGAAGTCTGAATTCTCCAAAAGGGAAGTGAATGTGGGCTTCTCGGGCGGAGAGAAAAAACGCAACGAAATCTTCCAGATGGCTATGCTGGACCCGGTGCTGTCAATCCTGGACGAGACCGACAGCGGACTGGATGTGGATGCCCTCAGGATAGTGGCAAACGGAGTGAATGCCTTGCACACCCCTGAAAAGGCTTCAATCATCATCACTCACTACCAGAGGCTTCTGGAGTATATAGTGCCGGACATAGTGCACGTGCTCAAGGACGGACGCATAGTTAGGACCGGCGGCAGGGAGTTGGTGAACCTTATCGAGGAGAACGGCTATGACGGACTTTAGGATTTATTTTGCAGGCAGGGACCAAATACCCCGGGACATTGTACTGGGCAGGGACGAAAGGCTGGAAATGCTCATAATTGCCCTGCCGGGGGTTAGCTGCAGCATACCTCTGCACATTGTGCTGGAGGGGGAGGGAGCCAGAGCCAACGTGGGAGGAGTTTACCTCTGCCCGTCAGACGAGAGGCTGGACATCTCCGTTACAATGGAGCACAAGGTGGGAGGCTGCGTGTCCAATCAGGACTTTAAGGGTATAGTGGGAGGAACTGCACAGGTGGGGTTCTACGGAAGAATCGTGGTGGCCCACGATGCCCAGAAGACGGAAGCTTATCAGGCAGACCACAATCTCCTGCTCACAGACACGGCCAAAGTCACCACCCGTCCCCAGTTGGAAATTTATGCGGATGACGTGAAATGTTCACACGGGGCCACGGTGGGCAAACTCGATGAAGATGCGCAGTTCTATATGAGGTCCAGAGGAATTCCGGAGGCCGAAGCAAGATTCCTGCAGATGGTTTCTTTCCTTGCTCCTGTGCTGGCTATGGTTCCGGATGAGACACGCCGTGCGGAATTGTCAGAGCAGTTGGAAATGGCGGTACGTTCTGTTTTGTAATCTTTTCTAAGCTGACAAGGCTATGATTTCCCACCCTAATGTCAAAATCAACCTGGGGCTGAATGTCCTGCGCAAGCGTCCCGACGGCTTTCACGACCTTGAAACCGTGTTTGTGCCTTATTTCGGACTTTCTGATGTCCTGGAAATAGTGCCTTCTGACGGGTTCAGCATAGACATTTTTTCAAAAACACCGGGAATACCGGACTGGAACCCTATGTCGGATTTGTGTGCAAAGGCCTGGAGGCTTATGGCTGAGCGCTACGGGATAGGTCCTGTGCGGATCAGTCTTGAAAAACGCAATCCCGTAGGAGCTGGACTGGGCGGAGGGTCTTCGGACGCGGCTTTCACTCTCCGTATGCTGAACGAACTTTTTTCTCTGGGGCTCTCCGTTGCGGAACTCTGCTCCCTCGCATCGGAACTTGGCAGCGACTGTGCCTTCTTCATCCACAACCGTCCTATGTTCGGGGAGGGCAGGGGAGAAATCCTCAGCGATTATCCGCTCGACTTTCTGGACTGCGGACACAACCCGGAAGCCAAGTGGAAGATGGGCGTGGTGGCGCTGGACGGCAAACTTTCCGTCTCCACAGCCAAGGCTTACGGCAGCATCACCCCTCACGTTCCGTCAATCCGCCTGCGTGATGCCCTGCGCGGCAGCATAGAAGGCTGGAAGGAGAGCGTGGTGAACGATTTCCAGAAGACCGTGGTGGAGGAACATCCGCTGGTGGGCGAGATAATCAGACAGTGCTACAGTCAGGGGGCGGTCTATGCGGCAATGTCAGGCAGCGGCCCGTCCGTGTTCTGGATTGCAGACAGACCCCTCTTAATCCAAAGTATAAGATGATTTAAGTTTCGCAACTGCGAAACACCTACCCCTTAGGGAGGGGTAACGTGGAAATACAAAGAAAGTGCGTTGGAAACATGAGTAATATGAGTCACGAAATAATAATAAAATCTTTGGAAGACCTCGACCGGGCGGCCGGGGAATTTCTTCAGCAAATCGGAGAAAACCGTCTGGTGGCATTCTACGCACCGATGGGAGCTGGCAAGACGACTTTCATCACTGCCCTCTGCAACCGTCTCGGGGTGAAGGATGCGGTATGTTCCCCAACTTTCACCATAGTGAACGAATATCTCTCCTCCAGCGGGGATTCCATCTTCCATTTTGACTTCTATCGTATCACCAAGCCTTCCGAAGCACTCGACATAGGGCTGGAGGACTATCTCTACAGCGGCAGCCTCTGCCTGATGGAATGGCCCGAAAACGTAGAGGAACTCCTCCCGGACGAAACTCTCAAGATCCGGATCACGGTCCTGCCCGACCGGAGCCGCTGCCTCAGCTGGGAGTGAAGATATGGTTCCGGCCTTCAGTGGGCTTTGTGGTCCTTATGGTCTGAACCTCTTCCTTTTTCTCCCTCTCAAGCATATGCACTCCTGTCACTATGCCTCTGAATCCCAGGGTGTCGATTTCCCCGTCGGACCATAGCAGGGCCTTCCCTCCGGTTTTGGAACTCAGGCCTATTTTGGCGTGGCCTTCCCTGTCTATACAGACGGCCTCGTCGCAAAATACTGTGTAGCCTTTGGGCAGAGTGTCCCTGGCACTGCGGCGAAGCAGAATGTCCCTCCCGTCCTTATGCCTGGATTTTCTCACTCCTGCCACAAACTCATCCACACGGTGAAATCCGACAGCATAGTCATTCCCGTCCCAGTCCTCTCTCACATATCCATCCAGCATAACGGCAGTCCATTCTTTCTGTGAGAAATTGAATTTGACGCAGCAGCTGATTAGACTCGGAGCATCAAAACTGAGCGGTGCCACTCCTCCTTCGCCTTTGGGCATAAAAGTGAAATGCTTGTTGTCCAGAGTGTTGTATAGTTCGAAACTGGACTTGTTTTCCTCATTCTGGCATATTGCTATGAATGATTCCCCATTCTTGAAGAGTCCGTAAACCGGATTGAGCCCCTTGGGAAGATCCATCTGAATCACTTCCTCCGAATTTGCATAAAAATATTGGGGGCGGATTCCCGAACTGGTCTTCACCTGAGTGGAGTAGAAATAGCAAAGATTACCATTCTCATCCACTCCGACATTCCTGAACAGTGTACCTGAGGGATCGCTCCGTATAATCTCCTCATTTTTCATCGCCACAAATCCATTCCCGCCTTCGTTTTCCCAAAGGGTAAGCAAACGGGTTCCGTCATCTAGAATTTTGACAGGATATTTGATGTCTTTGAACCAGAGTGCATCCTCTCCGTTGCGGGTTAGCATAGTCCCATTGTCTGAGTGGTTGACACAGTACAGCTGCCCTCCGCTATGGAAATGCATATAAGGGTCACAACACGCCTTTCCCGCGGCCGGATCCGCGCTCACATTTGCCTTCAGTTCCCGGTCCATATACATCACCACCCTTGCCCGGGGTGAATCCAGTCCGGTCAGGCTCCAGTCTGTGTCTTCCGGATAGGCAAGTCCGGTAACCACGGTGATGTCATTCTCCGGAGTCAGATAGTCCGGCAGTTTCTCTTCTTCGGGAAGCCCTTTGTCTTCTGTCACGATTGTAAAGCATCCCTGTAACGAAAGGGCGAGGGCTGCAATTATCCATTTTTTCATATTGTATTCTGCTGTTTGTCGAGGAAACGGTAGCCAGCCGCCTCGCTGATGTGAAACATACTAATGTCCGCGCTGTTCTCAAGGTCGGCTATGGTCCGGGCTATGCGAATTATTCTCATACAGGCCCTTGCCGACAGTCCCATACGTTCTATGGTCTGTTTCAGCACCTTCTTGCAGCTCTCGTCCATAGGACAGTATTTTTCTATCATTCTGTTGTTCATTGCCGCATTGGTGAAAATGCCTTCCTCCCTGAATCTCTCCCTTTGCCTTGCCCGGGCCCGTATGACCCTTTCCCTCACCGAGGCACTGCTTTCGGATTTTGGCGGATTTATGAGTTTGAGAGCATCCACGGCGTGCATCCACAGCTGAATGTCGATTCTGTCCATCATCGGGCCCGACAGACGGGAGATGTAACCGGCTCTTTGTCCCGGAGTGCAGCGGCAACGGTTCCCTTCCCCGTAATAACCGCAGGGACAGGGGTTTGCAGCAGCGGCGAGCATAAAAGATGCGGGATAGGTGACCTTGGTCTTGAGCCTCGAAATCGTCACCTGACGGTCTTCCATAGGTCCGCGCAAGGCCTCGATTACTTTTTTGGGTGCCTCGCAGAACTCATCCAGAAAGAGCACCCCGTTGTGGGCCAGAGAGATTTCTCCCGGAAGTATGCTGTCTGAGCCTCCTCCTATTATAGCGGGGATGGATGCGCTGTAATGAGGGGAACGGAAGGGACGGCTGAGGGCAGTGCCGGGATTGCGGTACAGACCTGCCACCGAATAAATCTTGCTGGTTTCCAGCGATTCCTCCGGGGTCAGCGGCGGAAGGATTCCTGCAAGGGCCTTTGCGAGGGACGATTTTCCGGAACCCGGCGGCCCTATCATAAGCAGATTGTGCCCTCCTGCCGCTGCTATTTCAAGTCCCCTTTTTGCAAATTCCTGCCCCACAATCTGTGAAAAATCCACTTCCGCGAGCTTTTCGCAACTTTCTTCTTCCCCGGCATATTTCCGGTTTTTGACCAGCAGCTTTTCCGTATCTTCCCCTCCTCCGAGTATCTGCATAACTTCCATCAGGTTGCCTACAGCATAAACCGAGTCAGGATAATAGTCCCTGCACAATCCGGCAGCATCCAGGGGCAGTATGCAGCCTTTCTTTCCCTGGGCCTCGGCCAGAGATGCTATTGGCAGGGCTCCGGGGACAGCCCTCACGGACCCGTCCAGCCCGAGTTCCCCCATAATGATGTAGTCATCCAGTCTCTCCGCCCCGATCTGTCCGGAAGCAGCCAGGATTCCTATGGCAATCGGGACATCGTAGCCGCTGCCGTTTTTCCGTATGTCCGCCGGAGCAAGATTGATTACAAATAATCTCTCACTTTACCAATTGAAAATAATTCACTATATTTGTGTGATTATACATGAGTTATGAGTATGAAACAGGCTGCTATTTATTTGAGAGTCTCTACTGACCAGCAGAATTATGATAGGCAGAAGAAAGAGTTGTTGGCTTACTGCAAAAGGAACCAACTGCAAGTGAAGTATATCTTTGAAGAGAAGGAGTCAGGAAGGAAGGATGATAGGCCTGAGTTCCAGAAACTATGCACTTTATCAAAAGAAGATATTCAGGTAGTTGTTGTCTGGGAAATATCCAGACTATCAAGAAAGGCATATATGATATTGAAGGTGGCAGAAGATTTTGCACAAAAAGGGATATCAATATATGCACTGAAAGAGAACTTGATGACACTGGAAGAAGATGGTAGTTGGAATAGTACTGCAAAATTAGTCTTGGGACTGTTTGCAAGCATGGCCCAGACTGAATTAGAAACTTTGAGAGATAGAAGTTTATCAGGCAAAAAGAATAAGATATTGTCTGGTCAGATGGATTACACTTTTAAGCCCCCCTATGGTTACAGCAGAACAAATGGGAAACTGGTCATAAAGGAAGATGAAGCAGAGCAGATAAGAAGAATGTTTGATTTGTATGTGAATGGGCACAAGAGTACCAGACAGATTGCAATTTCATATGGTTGGACCCAGAACAGAGTAAGTTATACCTTGAAGAATCCAGTATATATGGGAGAGGTTAGGTATAAGTATGAACCCAGCATTATCTTACATGTTCCAGCCATAATATCAAAGGAAATGTATTATATCACACAGGAACTGTTGGAGAATAGGAGGGGCAACCAACTCACAGCAGACCAGAGATATGATAATAGGTTAAGGGGAAAAATCTATTGTGGGTTGTGTGGGAACAAGATGTATTACTCAAAGGATAAAAGGGTGAGCATTTATACCTGCAAGACCAATACTCACAAGGAGCAATATATGTATTGCAGCACCAGGATTGCCAAGCACAAAGTTGATGAAGTGTTGGATATATTGTTGAGAAGAAGACTGGCAGAGAATAATGCAGATGAGAATAGGGATAATCTTGTCAAGGAATTGAATGCAAAGAAACAAAACATTGAGAAAATCAATGAGCAGCAGAAGGTTTTACAGGACAAGTTTGGTATGGCAGAGAAGAAGATAAAGGCTCTGGTTGATCTTGGCTTAGATGTGAAAGATGAAGTAAAAATCAGGGAAGGATTAAGCAAGGAGATTTGTAACCTGGATGAAAGCAGAAGTATAGAGTTGAAAGATATTGAAGTCCTAACCAGGTCACTGAATGATATTGAAAATATGAGTTATGAGGAGATTGTGAAAGATAGTGTGTTGAGAGACAGGGTCATAGGAGATATGGTTGAAAACATAACAGTCTATTACCTCACTACTGGGCATTATTTGCAAATTAGATTGCTTGGAGATGACCTGGTGTATGGTTGCTACATTAAGAAACAGAAGCTATATCCTGGTGAAGATACACAGATAGAGTATATAACAGTAGAAGGGGCTGTTGTTGATGGAGAGATACAATGGTTAAACAAAGAAATAAAATATGACAGGCAGAACAAGGTGTTTAGGTATGCTGTGGATGATGAACTTGTGGCTATGAAAAGAAGGCATTTACTATACAAAGTGTTTGAGAAATACTGTGGGATAGGATTAGAGAGGCTTGATATAGACTTGGTGACATCTATTGCAAAACAATAAACATCACCAAGTACAACTAATTAAACTTACTCCTTATATCCAGAGTTTGTGACTGCTTCCAGGCTCAAAGTGTGACCTGAGCTCCTCATAGATACCAGGTCTACAAATTAAACCTCTTCTTTATTCTCATTACTGTTGAGATGCTTATATTATTATCTCTGGCTATTGCTCTTATAGTCTTTATATAGTAGGTGAGGTCTTGAATGACATTATAATACTTTATATAAGCCTCATCTCTGGTCATTCTGGGTCTTCCTATTCTTTTCATATCACTTGACAAACATTGATTTCAGTTTCCTAAGGGTGTTGATGCTGGTACCAGTCAGGCTCTGGCAGTCCCTCAAAGAGACATTCTTCTTCAAGAGGGAGATTTCCTTGGCATACTCCTCCTGGTAGTTGGTCTTCCTGTACCCTATTTTTCTTCCAACCACCTTCTCACCTGGGTGCTGTGCCCTGAGGTTGTCATATCCATTCTTCATTCTTGCTCTGATCAGGTCTCTCTCCATAGAATTGAACTGGCTCATTATTCCCAACACAAGGGATGCAATGGGATTGACCTTGCCATCAGGAAGAAGGGTTTCAAGTCCATTCTGTAAGATGAACACAGACACCCCTTTCTCATTCAGCTTCTCTATGATGGAGAGGAAGTCCAGTGCTCTCCTTGAAAGTCTGCTGCACTCAAAGACCAGTATCTTCTTGACCTGGTTCTTCTCCACATCTTCCAGGAGTTCCTTCAATGCTTCCCTTTCAGCCACCTTTTTGGCTCCACTGATTTTTTCTGTGTATTCCTTGACCACCTGGTAGTGGTGCTCCTTTGCATATGCTCTCAAAGAGGTCAGCTGATGGGTAAAGTCCTGCTGGGAGGTACTGACCCTGGCATAGATGCATACTTTAATAGGTTCTTCCATACTTTATAATACTTTATAATCTTTTAAGTTTCTTTGATACTGGGGTTTGGCTGTATCAAAACTGATTTCAAAGATTATTTTGATACTTTTCCCCATTTTGGTTATTGTGATACTTTTGGGGGTCAAAGCCTCTTTCCATCCAGGATGTTGTCCAAGAGTTCCTTGGCATATCCCCTGGCCAAGATGATGGAGGGCCTGGTGGTGGAGTAGTTGGATGCAAGACCTGCAAGGATGATTGCAGATGTAATGACCAGCAGTTGCTCTCTTTGGGTGATGGTTTTTTCTTCTTCCATAGGTGATGGTGTTTAGTGTTTCTGTTCAATGAGGTAGTCTTCACACTCAGTCAGTCCAAAGAAGTCAATGAGGTATTCCTTGGAAACTGGTTCAGGACTGGTGTAGGAGGTGGAAGACCATTCACTTCCTGGCTCCTTGTACTTGATGGTGTAGGTGTATGTCATATTATGTCAGTTTTTGAATACACTTAAATTGATACAGCTATTGCGCCGCAACTTGGCTTTAATCAATGAATTAGACAAATTGACAGAATGATAAGAGTGATGCTGCGACGAACTTCGTCGTCGCATTGCCCCTGTGTTCAAAAAGTCTTGTGTCCAAAAAATCAGAGACCCCCTCTTTGGTTTGTTATATTTACAGAAACCCCTCCCTGTTCTTGGAAGGGTGGTATGGTCAGGAGTCCATCCTGACAAGATGTATAACAATCAAA
>JALFGP010000056.1 GCA_022777205.1 Rikenellaceae bacterium | reverse complement strand
GCATATTTCAGTGCCATCTTCAAAAAGGCCACCGGATACACCCCAAGCGGGTGGAGAAACCGCAAAAAGTATCCCAATTCATAATTTTAGTCACTTAATTCATAACTCGAAAATCAATCTGAAGATAATTTTGCAGTAGTTGAGAACTTTTTTAACACTGCAATATCATGAAAAGATTGATTTCCGTTTTGTCGGCTATTGCCGCTCTTCTGACCGTCTTCTCCTGCAAGACTCTCGAACCCACGAACCTGAGTTCTGACACACTCCCTGTCAAGATTACCGTCACAGGGCACGCCCGCTACCAATCCTACAACAAGAGCGGCAACCTGCAGGATCCGGAAGTAGTTGACAAGGGAACTGAAGTCAGAATTCATTACGGCATCCCTGATGACGGAGGCAAAACCGAATTCGCTCTCCGCACTGTCACCACGGATGCAGACGGCTTCTTCAGCGCAGAAATCGGATGCCCTGCAGGCAAGGCAATGACAATCAAGGCCAACTGCTCTTTTATCGCAGCCTCCTACGCCCTCAACGAAGACGGCAAGTTTGTTTCCACCGAAACCTGTTTCTTCAGCGAAGTAGAAAAGACAAACGTATCCGGAGGTGATGCCAGATACTTCCAGCTTGATATGCTTCCTTCAGCATATATCGGTGACGAAGGTCTCAAGCAGCCAAAATAAATCGACTGATTATGAAAAAGATTCTTATTTCAACACTTCTGATGATGCTGGCCTTCACGGCTATCGGACAGGAGAAAAACAAATATTACATCCCGAAAAAGGGAGACTGGTCAATTGGTGTCACCTTTAATCCCGCCACTCTGGGACGCAATATAAGTATGCAGCCGAAGGCAGGTGAATTTGCCGGAGACTGGATTGAAGAACTCGCATCAAGTCCGAAACAGATGTTCATCCTCTCCCAGGACCCTCTCGCAGCAATCAGGGCAAAATACTATCTGTCCTCCAAAATGGCAGTCAGGGCCACCCTCGGATTCAACGGAAGCCTCGTAAACTACAAGGAATATGTCCGGGACGACCTTGCCGCAAGCATCGACCCTTCCACCGAAAACAAAGTGGTGGACAATGTACGTTCCAATCTCAACAGCGCCACTCTCCAGGTCGGCCTCGAAGGCAGCAAAGGTGAAGGTTGCGTGAGGTTCATCTACGGCATCGACCTTATGTACAGCATCGCCGGAGGAAAAATGGACTTCCGGTACGGCAACGCCCTCACCGACCTGAACAAGGTGCCTTCGTCGATGCCTATGACATCGGAAATGAAGGCCGGTTCAGTTAACGACTTCCAGAAGAAACTCGGAATCGAGTACGGCCGTCCGGTGGAAAGGTACAACTCCGGGTACATTCACGGCCTGGGTCTTTCCGTGGATATGGGCCTTGAAGTTTTCCTTGCTGAAAGAGTTTCGGTCTCACTTGCAATGAACTTCACCCCGATTATGGTCAGCTTCCAGCCTCAGACCTACACCGTTTATGAAGGTTTCTCTTCATTTACAGGCAAAGTCGAGAATTATAACGGTCTGGTAAGCCCCGGCAGCAATGCCCTTCTTTACGGCACCGAGAACATCGGTTGCAGACTCACTCTGAACTACTACTTTGAATGATAAAGCACACAAGAAAATGAAATTGAAGAAATTTTCATCAATATTATTTCTGACCATCCTGTTTTTGCCTTCCTGCCAGAAACCGGTGCAGGAACTCAGAGTGGAAAGTATAGAATTCACAAATATTCCGTCCAGGGGCATAAAACTGGAGGAGGGAGACAGTTTCGAATTGAAATACAGAATCACTCCTGAGTCATTGCAGGAGACTGCGGAAATTGAATGGTCCAGTGATGACAAGAGCATCGCAAGCGTTCGCAAGGGAAAGATTTCGGGTGTGTCTGTGGGCACAACTGTCATCAGGGCCGCTTGCGAAGGCGGGGCCGAGGCATCGGTTCAGGTTCAGGTTATGCCACTGGAGGTGACTGAATTCACCATTCCGTCCGCCTTGACAGTTCCGAGGGATGAAAGCATACAAGTTCCAGTAACCGGACTTGTTCCGGAACACGCCACCGCAGCATCCATAGACTGGAGCATAGCCGACGAAAGCATAGCCGAGTGGGAAATAAGTGCAGGATCCCTCTATGTGACCGGACTCAAGAACGGAACGACCACACTCACGGGAGAAGGCAGCGGAGTCACCCGCACCTGCAAGATTACCGTAGAGTATGTTGCCGTGACCGGAGTCAGCGTCACAGCAGCCAAGTCTTCCGTCGAAATCGGAGAGGAATCATCGGTAAGTGTAAACATCTCGCCGTCAGGAGCTTCCAACACAAACCTGTCTTGGGAAGCAAGCCCGGCCGGAGTCATTGAGTTTGACCCGCAGAGTCTGAAGTTTACCGGCATCGCAGTCGGCACTGCCACAATCAAGGCAACTGCCATAAAAGACAAGGTCAGCGGCTCCTGCACTGTCACGGTCACCGAGCCGAAACTGAAAGTTTCAAGTGCTAACCCTCCAGCAGACCAGTTCCTCTGCCCTGACTATAGTTTCACGCATCTCCATAAGACTGTCCAGTTGAAGGCAACTATGGGAGGAAATCCGGCAGAAGGCATCACCTGGTCTTCCTCAAACGAGGATGTGGCAACGGTGGACAAAAACGGCCTTGTGACTGCCAAGGGACACGGAGTCTGCTATATCTATGCCCAAAGCGTGACACAAAAGTGCAGCATCGACATCTGGTCTGCGTCCAAGACCGGCTATAATCTGACCTTGACTTGTTCTACGCCACAGTATGCTTCCGCTGATTGCTATGCAATACAGACTGATGAAGAAGTTGCTCCAAATCAATATATGGATGCCTCTTTCTTCGACCCGGCTATGTTCCTGAAGGTTGATGGCGAAACAAAACATCAAAATCAGCTTATGTTCCCTTACTTTTGGAGCCAGGGTGATATGGATATTATCACTGCAAGTGCATCCGGTACAGGTATGAGCATTACTGAGGATAAGGCCGATAAGGTCGAGTTCCATTCAGCCGGCAACGGTCCTGCAACCGGAAGCATAACTTTCACCTATAGACCGACAGGCTACACCAAGACCGTCAATTTCAATGTCGGCTACAAATCTGTGTCATTCTTCAAGAAGGAATATGGGGAAAGTCTCTACAAGACCGTCCAATCGGGCGAAAGCATCACTTTGAGCAAAAGCATGCAGACTTCCTGGTATGTCTATCTGAACGCATCCGCCAGCTATCAGAAGAATGTCAAGGGCGGATTGCCGAAATCCATCAGTTCCGGAGACTCGAAACTGATGACTTGCGACAGCAATCAAAGCCTGTATGTCGATCAATACGGCCGTCTGTCCATCTCCACTATTACCATCGGCACCTACACCCTAAAAGCCGCCAAAGACAAGACTTGCACTGTAACACTCAACATTACAAACTGATAAATCTGATATTATGAAAAGAATTATTACAACTTTACTTCTTCTTTGCAGTATGCTCTGCATCATTCCTTCCTGCAAGAAGAATTCCGCTCCTGTGGAGCCGGAAATGCCTGACGTGGAAGGGAAATTATGGTTTAACCTGGATAAAGGTACTTACTCTGGATACCGGTTTACCGGAAAAACCGCTGAAGGTCTGCTCTATATAAAGGATGAAATGCAGGCTAAAATATACAGCAGTGCTTTAAAAGTTTCCCTGCAACCGGGTGATGTTCTAATCGCTGTTAAATATGAATGTAAGATTGTGCCAGAGACTGAAACCTCCGGTCTTATAATGATAAAGGCGGAAGGAGAATGGCAGACGGTTGAATATTCGGAACTGACAGACGACTCATTCAAACTGCAATTACCGGGTGAGGAAGAGAAATTATTAAGCACTCCGGAGAAACTTGGCCTGGAAATCAAGAACATAGTCGAGGTTCCGGAACCGGAAGAAGAGGCCCCGGAAATTGAAAAGGTGCAGGCCCGCGTGAAGGGACGCGAGTATATTTCACACTTATGCCAGATTATGAATAATGTCGAACAGGAATTCGAGTTTGTCATAACCCCTTCTGACGCCACAGCCGAGAATGTGGAAGTGTCATCGGAAGACCCGATTAAATGGAAAGTCAAAAGCACATCTGCCACCGGATTCACAATCATCCAGAACGATGAGGAAGGATACTGCAATGAAATCAATTTCTGGAACCTCGATGAGAATAAGGGCTATTTCACTCTTCAGTCACTTAAGAATCAGAGCAAAGCCTCTGAGTTCTTCAAATCCTGGACACTTCAGATTAATCAGAACATTATCTGGTATATCGAAGACGGAGTTGCCTACATGATTGTGAGAGATTTCGATGAAACATCGAATGATTATGTTCTCAGCAAAGTATATGAGGGTTTTCTTGATTTTGAGAAATCCGAGGATTCTTGCGACTACTACACCATATCAGAGATGTTCGACAGGAAAACCAGGGAGGTAGTACCAACTTTTGACAAGGAAAATGATTTGCAAAACATACCCCTTAGCATAAATTACAAGGAAAGCCCGGATGCACCAAAATTTATTTTTTGGGATTATGAATTTGGCACCTTTTCCCCTGAGGACAGACTCCCGGACGCCAAGATAATAGAATACCTCAACACCTATTGCGACTAATGATTAAGCGGTCGGGATTCTCTTTTCCTTCCAATCATACATCCGCACCGGTCTGTCAGAGATAGAATTCGCGCCGGTACTGATACTCGGTGCGGATTTTTTCGAAGTTTTCGGGGTTCATCCTGAGAATGAAGTCGTCGGTGAATACGGGATAATTGTACTGGAATATGGCAGCAATCTCCCCTTGACTCATACCCTCCACATTCAATTTGAGAGGCTGTTCGTCAGCATATTCTGAGCGAGGATAGAATTCATACAGCTGTACAATGCCAAGATGCCTCGCCACAGCCCTCACCGCCATTGCAGTGCCGTTCTGCTTGCCCTGATAGGAATACCCTGCGATGTGTGGAGTTGCAATGTCCACCATATCAACAAGTTCCGCATCTATGTCCGGTTCGTTGTTCCAGGTGTCGATAACCACAGCCCCGAGTTTGGGTATATGTCGCTTGAGAGCCCCGTCATCCACCACCTCTCCCCTGGAAGCATTGATGAATATTGCCCCTGGCTGCATCCTGTTGAAGAAATTGTCATTTGCCATCGCACGGGTAGTTTCATCCAGAGGGGTGTGCATAGTCACAATCTGGCAGTTGTCCAGCAGTTCTTCAAGAGTGCAGAAACCCTCCGGTCCTTCGGCTGCGGCCCTTGGCGGATCACACAAGAAGAGCCTGAACCCTAGTTTGCGTGCCATATCCGCCACCAGCGACCCCACGTGTCCGACTCCGATAATACCCATAGCGCTGTCTTTGAGCAACATAGCCTTACGCGCCGCCACTCCGAACAAGGCCGAAAACACATATTGCGCCACCCCGCCGGCATTGCAGCCCTGGGCGTTATGAACCTCTATTTTGTGCGCATTGCAATAGTCGAAATCGATATGGTCCATTCCTATGGTTGCCGTTGCGATTATCTTGACGGGAGTGCCTTCCAGGAGTCTGGCATCACAACGGGTGCGGGTGCGTATGATCAATGCGTCTGCATCCACCAAATCGGCCCTTGTGATTTCTTTTCCGGCCACATAGGCCACTTCACAATATGGTTCGAACACACCCTCCAGAAAAGGTATGTTCTTGTCTGCAACTATTTTCATCTGAGCACAATGTTTTTAACGAAAACCCCATCCACCGGCTTCATCCAGAACTGTCTGTCGGCGGCAAGGGCCAGATTCATTTCCTTTTTTATTATGTCCAACTGGAAATACAATTGATTGCGAACCACCGAGGATGAAAGGGAGACATAGAGCGTTCCTGCCACATAACTCTTTGAAAGAGTGTATTTTGCAGATTTAGAGCAATGGTCCCATACCTGGAAGATGCGGTTCTCGTTCCACTGCCCCATAAGCCCGGAGTCCCTGAGATAGAACTCCAACATCGAATCAATCTGCACTGCTTCCCTCCTGCGCAGGGGATCGCCCATTGTCTGTTCCCTTTTGCGCAGCATCTCACGGGTGAAATCCTCCCCATAAGGCAGCCATCCGTCGAACTTTGCCATCAGCGCATATCCTCCGTCCTTGAGAAGCAACCGTTCTGGGTTTCAAAGAAAAAACGGTCTCCAGTCACTCCGGAAGGCAGTTTCTCCATCCTGACCTTGTTGCTGTCGGTTATGAAAATCTGTCCGAAATCGTCTCCCGACACCAGTTTCAAAAGATTGCTGGTACGGTTGAAATCCAGTTTGTCGAACACGTCGTCCAAAAGCAGCAGCGGCGGGAAACCGAAGGAAGTCCGCATCAACTCGAACTGGGCCATTTTGAGCGACAGAAGGAAGGTTTTCTGCTGTCCCTGCGAACCGCAACGCCGTATGGGATAATCGTCCATACTGAACAGGAAATCGTCTCTCTGCACACCCACAGTGGTATATTTCATAATCCTGTCCCTTTCGATGCTCTTTTGAAGCAGTGTCTCCAGGTCAGTCCCGTCCAGGTCCGAACGGTAACGCACAGACACGGATTCACGGCCGTTGCTCAGGCGGTGGTAACAGTCATTCACGGCCGCAGCCAGAGGCTCGCAGAAATCACGTCTGCGTTCATATATACCTTCAGCGAGAGTGGACATTTTTGCATCAATCACGGCAAGCAGTGACATATCCCCCACCCCGTCACGCAAAAAGGCATTTCTCTGGGCCAGCAGCCGGTTGTACTGCTGAAGACGGAACATATATTCCTGATCCATCTGGGAAATCACGGAATTTATGAAACGGCGCCTTTCCTCGGGACTGTCGCTCACAAGGGAAATATCAGAAGGTGACACAAAAACCGCAGGAAGACGCCCGATATGTTCCGCAATCCTGCAATTCTTGCCGTCACAGCGCATTTTTTTCTCCTCCCCCTTTTTCACACCCACGGAGAAGCGGCTTTCCAGACCCGACTGCATCAGATATGTGCCGGAAATGGTGAAGGCATCGGTACCGTGCCTGAAATTGAAGGAGTCGGATATGCCCAGAGCGGACTTTGTCATAGACATATAATATATCGCATCCAGAAGATTGGTCTTCCCGGAACCGTTGTCACCCCAGATGCAATTAATCTTGGGCGAGAATTCCAGTTCCTGAAAAACTATGTTTCTGAAATCGGCTATGACTGTCTTGAGCAATGTCGGCATCGTTCCACTTTTTTGATTCGAGCGCAAATATACCATTATTCTTTGGGAGTTTGGACAAAATTTCATAATTTTGCGCGTTTTTATTCGCAGTGCAAAAACGTCGCTCCGATTTGCGCGAAAATGGCCTGTGAGCAGATGAATCGGAAATTAAAAATTTATAAGATATGGCTAAGACTAACAAAAAAGCTGAAAATGCGGAGGCTGTCGTAGAGGCGGTTTCCAAGACAGATCAATTCTTCGAGAAGAACAGAAACATTCTCATCGGCATCGCTGTGGCCATCCTCGTGATTGCAGCCGGCAGCTACTGCTTCTATAAATTCTATTGGCAGTCTGCAGTAGAAGAAGCCAAGAATCAGATGGTTGCTGCTGAAAGAAGCTTCAATCAGGGCGATTGGGAGACTGCGCTCAACGGCGACGGTGACAATCTGGGCTTCTCTCAGATTATCGAAGATTACGGCACAAAGGGTGGCGATGCAGTTTATTTCTATGCAGGAGTATGCGCATTGAAACTCAAGAACTATGAGGATGCAGTGACCTATCTGGACTCATACAAGGGTGGAGACGATTTCCTCGGACCGCGTGCACTCGCCTGCAAGGGTGATGCTTATGTAGCACTTGAGGACTATGCAAAGGCTCTTTCCTGCTATGAGGAGGCAGCCCAGTCTTCAGACAATGTTTTCGCAGCAGGCTACCTTATGAAGGCCGCTTCAGTTTGCGAAGAACTCGGAGAGAATGAGAAGGCACTGTCCATCTACAAGAAGGTTAAGGACATCTATCCGAATTCCATCGAGGGAAGGGAAATCGACAAGTACATCAGCAGAATTGAAAGTAAATAGCAATGGGAAGAGCATTTGAGTTCCGCAAGGAAAGAAAATTCAAGAGATGGGGCCATATGGCCAAGACCTTTACCAAAATCGGTAAGGAAATCACAATTGCAGTAAAACAGGGCGGTCCGGACGTTACCGGCAACCCGAGGCTGAGGGCACTCATTTCCACCGCAAGGTCGGAGAATATGCCTAAGGAGAATATCGAAAGGGCAATCAAGAGGGCTTCAGAGAAGGACCAGGCAGACTACAAGGAGGTAATTCTCGAAGGACGTGCAGCCCACGGCATAGCAGTGCTTGTGGAGGCAGCCACAGACAACAACAACAGGACAGTGGCAAATGTGCGTTCATATTTCACGAAGTTCGGCGGTTCCCTCGGCACCTCAGGCAGTGTGGAATACCTTTTCGACCACAAGTCTATGTTCCGCATCAAGGGCAACGATTCCATTGACCTTGAGGAACTTGAGCTTGAGCTCATAGACCTCGGAGTGGATGAGGTATTCGAGGAGGAGAACGAGGACGAGCAGAAGGAAATCGTAATCTACGGCGAGTTCACATCCTTCAATGCAATTCAGAAGTATATTGAGGATCACGGCTATGAGCTGATTTCTGCCGAGTTCACCCGCATTCCTAACTGTGAGCTTGTGGAGGTTAGTCCTGAGGCTCGTGTTGAGATCAACAAGCTTATTGAGAGGATTGAGGAGGATGATGACGTGCAGAACGTGTATCACACTATGAAACCCGAAGAGGGGGAGGATGCCGAATAAATTGAGCGATTGCTGCGTTACGCTCCTTGACAAAATCCTCACAACCGAAAGGTTGCTGCGGTTTTGACTGCGTCGCAAGCCTTGCACTCACTCAATTTCTTCAGCATCCCAAACAAGACGAAATATCTGACGCGATTGCTGCGTTACGATTTTTATGGAGCTTTTGCTGCGTTACGCTCCTTGACAAAAACCGCACAACCGAAAGGTTGCTGCGGTTTTGTTTTTGTCGCAGGCCTTGCACTCGCTCGTATATTGCCACCGAAAATTGCACAGTTTTGCCACTGAAAAATGGCAGTTGGAATATTTTCGCGCAAATGACTATCCGGAGTTTTAGAAATATTAGCTATATTTGCCATATGATATTATGGAATATACCTTGTTATAGTAACATATAACATATTATATTATGGAATACAATTTGAATATTTATGCGAGGCAACCTGAACGGCTAATTGAAATGATGGCCAAACACTGCAAGGATAGGAGACTGGAGAGAGGATACAGCAGAAGAACTCTTGCAGAGAGAACAGGCGTTCCGGCACCGACTATAGAAAGATTTGAGAGGACCGGCAAGATTTCCCTCGAATCCTTCTGCGCCATTGCCGTGGAGTTCGACTACTTCCAGGAAATGTCCGAGATTCTTTCCAAGCCCAAATACACCACCGGCAGCGAACTGGAGACCATCAACAGAAACAAGAACAGAATCAAAGGAAGATGATACCACAGGTAAACAAGATAACGGTATTCCACAACAGCGATCTTGTGGGAACCCTTCAGATGACTCCGGACGGTCGTTCGTGTGCTTTCGAGTATTCTCGTAAGTGGCTTGCGAACGGTTTTGCACTTTCGCCCCTCGAGCTTCCTATGACATCCGATATAATCTTCTCAGAGCCAGACAAGTTCGACAGGAACTTTGCAGTATTTGAGGATAGCATGCCTGACGGATATGGTCTGTATCTGATTGACAGAATGCTGCGAAAGTCAGGATTCCAGCTCAAGAACCTCACTCCGCTTCAGCGGCTTGCCATAGTCGGCTCTGCGGGGATGGGGGCTCTCAAATATGAACCGACAATAAATCTTGACAATGTCAGGACTGGTGTGAGCATAGAGGAACTGGATGACATTCAGAGAAAGGCTCTTGAGATTCTTGCCGAAAAGGGAGAGGGAGATGAGTCTCTGCTATATTACAACAGCGCCAACTCGGGAGGAGCAAGACCGAAGATAGTGATGGCGGATTCAGACGGATCGCATTGGCTGGTCAAATTCCGTCATACCTATGACTCTGCGGAAATCGGCAGGGAAGAGTTTATGTATATGAATACCGCGGCAAAATGTGGTATCAATGTTCCGCGTACAAGGCTGCTTAAGGACAGGTACTTTGCGATAGAACGGTTTGACATAGAAAACGGAAAGTTTGTGCATGTTGTGACAGCAGCCGCTCTTCTGAAGTCAGATTTCAGGAATCAGGATGTTGACTACACGAATCTTCTTGCCCTGACAGGATATCTGACTCAGGATCCGGTGCAAGTTGAGGAAATGTATCGAAGGATGGTTTTCAATCTTGTATGCGACAACAAGGACGACCATGCCAAGAACTTCAGTTTTATCTGTAGGGATGGAGTATGGAGCCTTGCACCGGCTTACGACATAACCTATTCGCCGGAAGGTTCGAACGGTCAGCATGCCACCTCGCTCTTCTACGACGGAAATCCGGGAAAAGATCTCGTAATCAAGGCTGGCACCAAGATCAAGATTCCTAAATCCACCTGCGAGTCTATCATAGAGAAGGTGGAATCGGTATGCGCCGAAAATCTTCCTCATATTGTAAAGCTCAAATAGACCATCTATAAAAATGATTGATTATTCCTGTATCGAAAGACAAGCACAAACCGGATAATGGTCCGATATGTATTTTCGTCCAAGGTATGAGGAATCAATGGTCTTAAAATAGATGCAGGATTTGAAGCCGGAAAAGAATATATAGTCAATGTCGGCAGCCCGGGAAGAATCACCCCAAGCGTTGAAAGACTTGACAGGATTTCCTTCTGGGGAACATTCTCTTGCATCAGTCATCAATTCAGAGAGAGTATCAATTGACTTGGAGACGTCCGGAATATTGAAATCTCCCGTCAGTACCACAGGGTATCTTAACACATTAATTTTCTCTATTTCAGAGAGTATCAAATACAGGCCCTCCTGCCTGGCAAGTTGTCCCCTATGGTCGAGATGAGTATTCATAAACAGGAATACATTGCCGCTGGACTTATGCCGGAAAAAAGCCCATGTGGCTATTCTTGGATATTTTGCATCCCAACCGCAAGAAGGAACAGAAGGAGTCTCAGACAACCAGAAACAACCCCATTCCAAAAGTTCGAGGGTGGAAGGTTTCCATATTATGGAAGTCTGCTCCCCTTTTTCGCCATCGTCCCGTCCCTTTCCGATTCCGGAATACTCCGGGCATAGTGTCAAAATATCCTTTAGCTGAAAATCGTGCACTTCCTGCAAACCTGCAACATCAGCATCCTGGATATTGATACATTCCGCAAGCGACAGCTTTCTGTTGTCCCAGGCATTCTCTCCGACATCCGCCCTACCGTTACGGATATTGAACGACATTACTTTGAGCATAGGAGAGGCAGTCCCACAAAAGGGGCATTCTGTCTCCCGCACTTGTGCTAAAGCAAATACGGGAAACAGAATTAAAAATAGAGCAATAGTTTTCCTGCACATCAGTTTCCGCAATATGCACCTTGACGATTATTACTTCTGGAGTTTCCAAGAGCATCCTTATCCAATGCTTCCAGTTTTACAAGCCAGTTGTAGAAGTCAGAATGGGCAGTTTGAATCAGTTCGGAAACTGTTGAATATACCGGTGCAACAGGGCATCCGTCAAGACTCCCGTTCCATTTGTACAGATGGTCAGTTTCATCTAATGCAGGGGAACCGAGGTTTGCATAAGTCACATTTGCCTTATCAATTTCCTCGGTTGCCTTATAACTGTTCTGAGGTATTCCGGAAATGACATACTTTGATGTAAGCGTTCCCTTACTGTTGAAATTGATGGATTTACCCGTTTGTTTGTCGAGGTCAGCTTTTTTGTTGATGACTATACTGTTCAGGAAGCATCCGTCTTTAGCACTTGAATGTATTCTGAGCAATCCGGCAGCACTCGTTGCAATCATAGTAGAGTTTGCGAAAACAAGCGAGCCGCCCTGCAAATCTACATTTGTATCCGAGCCTGTAACCTGCACACTCTGGTCTGCAATAGTAGTATTGTTGATACAAATATTAGTGTCTGAAGCAGCAGAAGCTACGAAAATTGCCACACCCCAAGCTGTACTTGTAGATGCAGTTGTGCTGGAATTAGCGAAAATCGAACAGTTGTTCAACCACACATCCGCCGAGGAGTTCACACAGATTCCGGCCGCATAAGTCTTTGACTGATTTTCAGTTATGATAGCATTATTCAAACGTGTCACTGATTTACCCGAAACATAAATTGCTGCACCTTTGTCTGTTGCTATATTTCCCTTGAGTACTCCTCCGAAATCCACATTTCCTGCATTCACAAAGATTCCTCCTCCATTCACTGCTTTATTTGACAAAATCTCAGTATTCTTGACTACGACAGCATTATCGGCATAAATTCTCATTGCACCTCCCTCCTTTCCGGCAGTATTAGCGGAAAGTTTTACTCCGTCAATGACAGTCTCGGTTCCGGAACCACGGAATGACAAGGCACCGCCACCGCCTGCAGTTTCGGTAGTGGAATTTTCGATAAATTCTCCTCCCGTTATGTTAAGTTTCATCCCGGAGCCCCCATAGTTTTGGATTGCACCAGCGTGTCTGCCTGCCTGATTGTTGCGGAAATTGCAAGCTGTAAAGGAAACGGTACCGCTTCCGGTCAAGCCTACAGCCCCGGCAGCCGTTGTCGCAGAATTGGATATGAAATCAGTGGCATTTGCAATGAGTCCGCCTGCCACATACAAGGCTCCACCCGTATCCGCGGAATTTGACTCAAAGACACAGCTTTCAAGTTCAAGCAGGGCAGATGCATCGCTGACATAAACAGCACCTCCTGTTGAACCGGAAGCGTTTCCGTTCTGGACCTTGATTCCGGTCAGTTTAAGGTTCACATTCTTTCCAATGCTGAAAAATCTCGATTCCCCAGTATTTGTAAACACAGTGCCGTCCTCACCCTCAATTGAGGTTCGTATCAGAGATGTATGTCCAGGCCACGCCATCAGAATTTCCTCTCCGGCAAAATCATATTCCCCCGCTGCAGCGTGAATGGTGACACCTATGCAGCCGTAGCCTTTAGCCAGACCATTCTTTGTTGCATCGCTTGTCTGATCCTGGGCAAGTTTCTTCCTCAGGAAAGACACTCCATCAGCCGGATGATCCGCTGACGTTCCATCTCCTGTACCACCAGGTGCGATATACCAGTCCTTAACAATCCTGGCTGTCAAATCTCCCAGATTCTTAATGGCACCCATTTGCACCTCAAGAGGTTCAGAGTTGAAGACTCCGGGACTGATGGCCTTTTCGGAAGCAGTGCTGTGGTCTGTATAGAAGCGGAATCCCACACCGTTTGCCAGATCCATTCCCGGAAGCACTGCAGCATAATACTCGCCAGGCCCGTCTATATCCACTATCAGTCTGCTATTGCCGCCTGAAACCTTAGATGTGGCTATGTTTCCGTTTTCATCAAATGTGACAGTAATTTTCCCGGTTATCGGTTGCTCACCGTTTCCCCTGACTAAGATACGTTTTACCTCAGAGCCTTCGGGAACGGTGAACTTAATCCATCCGCACAGATTTTTGAATGCGAAATTATTGTTCACTGCAACCGCTGCAGCATAATGGGCGGAACCGAAGCCTGAAGAAATAGTCTGGGTGGAAGGGATCGTCACCGTAAGTTCATTTCCGTTCAGACTACCTGCTGAAGACGGATAAACGGCATAGTAGTGCTCCGCCTGATCCACTCGTGCATCAAACTCTGTGGACTCTCCTGCAGATTTAGCCTGTGATGTAGTGACCTGGTCCGAAAACAAAATCGCAATTTCGTCATCTTTTTCCCAACTTATCTTCCTTTGGCCATCTACAAGTTCTCCGATAGAAGTCTTAGTCGGGTCCGCCACAGCCGAGAAAGTCATTTCAACGTCTCCCTCATACACCTCGTCTTCCTTTCCGGGAGTGCTGTCCTGAACAGCATCCTTGGAGCAGGACACCAAGATGGACGATATGGCCAACATTATTATTGCATTTCTTTTCATAAGCATCTCATTTTTACCATTTATAATCAGATTCCGTTGCTTCTTCAAAACCGTTTGATGCAGTAAAGGTTTCATCTCCGCTTGCCATTATCATCTCTGACAGGGCAACGTCACTCGCAAACAAATCAGGTGCAGTATAAGTTTTATTACAATATATTTCCATAATATCAATATTTAGGATAATCACTTTCGTCCCTCGTGGTGAATACGCTCTGTTCAAACACATTTCCGTATCCGTCCTTAGCCTTCACCTTCACCGATAAAGCATTTTTGTCTTTGAGTTCATACCAGAACATATGTGCACTCTTGCGGGAATAACTATAGGTATTCCTTCCCAG
>JALFGP010000052.1 GCA_022777205.1 Rikenellaceae bacterium | reverse complement strand
TAGATTTTCGAGGTCAGATTTTCACCCGAAGAAGGAGCATAGCCGTAGCTATGTGACTGATGAGGGAGGAAATATGGACCGAAAAGATTTTCAAAGATGATGCAGGTTATTATTTGAGGATTACTTAATTCTCAAAACCTTAAAACTATGGAAACAATTAGTGGTCTGGACACCGTATGGGTCCTTTTGGCATCAATGCTCGTATTCTTTATGCAACCTGGGTTTGCACTTGTGGAAGCAGGATTCACCAGAAGCAAAAACACCGCCAACATACTAATGAAAAACTTCGTGGACTTTATGGCCGGCACCCTGTTCTTCTGGATGATAGGATTTTCCATTATGCACTCGGAAGGCAACGGCTTCATCGGAGGCTTCCATCTTTTCTCTTACGATTTCTTTCCGGACAGCAACATTCCCAAGGAATGTGCACTTTGCTTTCAGACTATGTTCTGCGCAACTGCTGCAACCATCGTGTCGGGAGCAATGGCTGAGAGAACGAAATTCTCTGCCTATATCATCATTTCCATTATCGTGTCCGTGCTGATTTATCCCATTGAAGGTCACTGGGTCTGGGGCGGAGGATGGCTCAGCGAAATGGGCTTCCACGACTTTGCCGGTTCAGCCGTAGTGCACGCCTGCGGAGGGGTGATTGCGCTTGCCGGAGCCATCATACTCGGGCCGAGAGTAGGGAAATACACCTCCAGTGGCAAATCCGTGGCCATTCCCGGACACAATCTTGCTTTGGGAGCGCTTGGAGTCTTCATACTCTGGTTCGGATGGTTCGGATTCAATCCGGGTTCACAACTTGGGGCGGAAGGTGCGGAAAACGCCAGGGCAATATCCAAGGTGTTCTGCACCACCAATATGGCTGCCGCAACCGGAGGTCTCACCAGCCTTTTCCTGACCTGGATAGTCTTCGGAAAACCTTCACTTTCACTGGTTTGCAACGGTATTCTTGCGGGACTTGTGGGGATTACTGCAGGCTGCGATCTTGTATCTGTACCGGGAGCGGCAATTATCGGTGCCGTTTGCGGCGCGGCTATGACCGGATCTGTCTATTTCCTCGAGCATAAGTTGCGGATTGACGACCCTGTGGGAGCGGTTTCGGTTCACGGAGTCTGCGGAATCCTAGGGACTCTGTGCGTGGGTCTGTTCGCCACCGAGGATGGACTGTTCTACGGAGGCGGAGCACATTTGCTTGGAGTTCAGGCACTTGGAGTTCTGTGCATCTGTGTCTGGGCATTCTGCCTGAGTTGGGCAATTATGTTCGCAATGCATAAAATCAAGGGCATAAGAGTCAGCAGCCGTATCGAAGAAGAAGGCCTGGACATCTATGAACACGGCGAAACCGCCTACAACAACTGATTCACAAGACTCGACCATCTCACAGGTGAAAGTCATTTCTTCCTGAAAAAGAACGACTTCTGCTGCTTCTTGCGGTCCGGATTGCGTTCCACAAAGACTTTTTCCATTGTGGAGGGGTTCAGGCCGGTGTAGAACATCACGGAGGAGGTGGTCATTGGGGTCGGGGTGAAATCCTGGACCTGGTCCATATACAATCCCTTCAGGGCAGGATTGCGGGAAAGGCTCTCCATTTCCCTCATTCCACAGCCCGGATGGGACGAAATGAAATAAGGCACCAGCTCGCAATTCCTTTCAGATTTGCTCACGATGGCATCGAACTCCTTGCGCAGCCTTTCGAACAGGCGGAAGGAGGGCTTTGCCATCAGTTTTAGGACGCAATCCTCGGTGTGCTCCGGCGCCACTTTCAGCCGGCCGGATGTATGGTCCAGAATCAGTTCCTTGAGATACGGGCGGGAGCTCTCGTCCACGAAGCCCTTTTCGTCAAGAAAGAGGTCGTAGCGTATGCCGCTTCCTATGTAGGCGTGACGTATGCCCTTGACTGCGGCAATGCGGGAATATAGCCGGAGAAGACGCTCGTGGGAACGGTCCAGATTCTTGCAAGGAGAGGGAAAGAGGCAGGATTTGCGGCGGCAGCGCTCACAGATTGACACGTCCTTGCCGTGCATACCGTACATATTCGCCGTGGGAGCCCCGACATCGGAGATATTTCCCGCAAAACCCGGCAGATTATTGAGTTCCGCAATCTCCTTCAATATGCTTTCCTCGCTTCTGGATTGGATGAATTTCCCCTGATGGGCGGCTATGGTGCAGAAATTACAACCCCCGAAACAGCCCCTGTGAGTGTTCACCGAGAATTTTATCATATCGTAGGCAGGTATGCGCTTGCCCTTGTAGCGGGGATGCGGGAGTTTGGTGAAAGGCAAGTCCCAAAAAGAGTCCATCTCCTGAGTCGTGGCAGGGGGCAGAGTCGGGTTTATCTGCACATAACCCTTTCCCACAGGCTCCACTATTACCGGAGGGTGCATCATATTCGCATAAGTCTCAATCAGATGGAAATTCTGGGCGAAGGCCTTTTTGTCCTTGAGACAGTTTTCGTATGAATGGAGGAATACTGCATCCCTGGTGCGGCACTTCCCGTCGCAATAGAACCCGATTTGTGGGATTTTCCTGATATCTGATATATTGCGTCCGGCCTCTATGGCCCGGGTGAGTTCAATCATAGTCCTCTCCCCCATTCCGTAACAGAGCCAGTCCGCACCTGAAGAGACGAGCACCGACGGCAGAAGTCTGTCCTGCCAATAATCGTAGTGGGTCAGGCGGCGCAACGAGGCTTCAATCCCGCCTATTACCACCGGGATGTCCGGCCAGAGTTGCTTGAGGATTTTGGTATAGACCGTGACGGCATAGTCAGGACGGGCTCCGGCGCGGCCTTCAGGGGTGTAGGCATCATCACTGCGCAGGCGTTTGGAAGCTGTGTATGGTTTACCATCGAGTCCATTGCTCCGGCATTGACTGCGAAATAGAGTCTCGGAGCCCCGAGCTTGCGGAAATCCCTCAGGTCGTCCCTCCAATTGGGCTGAGGCACCACTGCCACCCTATAGCCGAATTTCTGCAACCATCTGGCAATCACGGCAGTACCGAAGGAAGGATGGTCTATGAAAGCATCCCCGGTGAAGAAGATGACGTCGATATAGTCCCATCCCAAAGCCTGTACCTCCTTGACCGAGGTCGGTATCATATATGCCTCCATTGCCAAATTTTTTTGCAAAGTTATCCTTTTTCTGCAATCTGCGTATCATTTACAGTCTCACTCTGCCAGAGAGATTTTATATATTTGCAGAAATGCGGGATTTTGAACCTGCCGAACAAGAATTATGGCTGACAAAAAACGAATCGTGGTGCTTTCCGGCTCTGGAATAAGTGCGGAAAGCGGACTGTCCACCTTCAGGGGTGGCAATGGATTATGGGACAATGTGCCGGTGGAGGAGGTTTGCTCCGCACAGGCGTGGAGACATCATCCGGAAAAGGTGCAGGAATTTTTCAATGTGCGCAGGGCCCAGCTCAGGGATGTGGAACCCAATGATGCCCATAAGATACTGGCTCAGATGGAGGAGGATTTCGATGTGGATGTGGTGACACAGAATGTGGACAATCTGCACGAGAGAGCCGGGAGCAGCAAGGTGCTTCATCTGCACGGGGAGCTTACGAAGGTCCGTCCGGAGGATTGCTGTTGCGAAAGGGACGGTTTTTCGACTGAATACGTGATGGATATTGGCTACAGGAGAGTTGAGATGGGGGAAGTCGGAGGACCGGGGAAAACCCAGCTCAGGCCACACATTGTCTTCTTCGGGGAGGCTGTGCCGAATCTGGAGGCTGCGGCTGCACTTGTGGCTCGGGCTAATGTACTGCTGATTGTGGGCACTTCTATGCAAGTCTATCCTGCAGCATCACTGTACCGTTTTGCGCCTTCAGATTGCGGGATTTATGTAATCGACCCGGACCCGTCGGCAGCAGCTTCAATCCGCGGGGTGCATATCATAAAGGACAAGGCCACCTCGGGTATGAGGCAGTTCCGGGACATTATGTCGGATGGAAAATGAAATTATTTCCCAAATTATTGGATATGTGAAATTCAAGACCCGCAAAGGCTTTATGGTTCCCCTTAATCATCACACCCTTCTGATGCCACCCTGAAGCGGTGTATGAAATTTGTATTTCCGATATAGCATTCCCGTTCAAAGCGAACCTAGTCCCAAATAAATCTCACAATTCGATTATACTCGTTCTCTAATCGATGTTGCATCTCAATTATACCCCATTGTTTATTCTTGCGGATTTTTGCAATAGAGGCATATTTTGAATCTCGATAGCATAGTTTACCATCTGAGCGATTCACTTTCTGCTCAAAGGGAATATTTTGAATAGAGCGATTAATATCGTACTCCAATAATACAAGGTTTCCAATAGAATTCTGAAGACCTAATTGTTCTTCTGCAACTTCCATACTTCCATCTGCATTGGCATGAATATGTTCAATATCATATCCCCAAGATAACTTATCGTTCAGTTCATAAATATTTAATTCTGGATTCTCAATTTCATCAAGATAAGCTGAAAGGCAGCATATCAAATCTTGCCATATCCTGTTGCCAAAGATCCATTTGCGGAAATGTCCAGCCCATTCTTTTGCATCATCCAGTTTTTGCTTAATGAACTGTAACACTTCTTCAAAGCTCTGTCCAGAACCAATCCTTTTTTCAAGGTGGAAAGTAAACGTGTGTATCTCGTTTATTACCTTTGAGTTATAAACACTGTGGCATAGATATACTCTTGAGAGAGGTTTTAGGATGGAGTAAACCTGTTCCATACTAAAACCGTTAAGCAGTAGTAGATACACGACTCTACAATACCGACTATACCTTGACTTCTCAATCAATTTATATGAGATCAATTGGTCTGGAGTCATATAACCGCTTCGATTCCAGTCTGCAACACAATCCACAACCCTATTCAAATCCTCTAATGAGAGCGAGACAGACAAAACGTTGGCTCCAAAACTCTTGTCCTTATGGGCTTGAATATTCAGAAGAATATCAAACATGCACTCGAAGAAAGTGTCTGTCGCCATTTGATAAAGGCCATTGTTTAAGTCATACTTGGAAATAATATAATCCTTATAAGCGTCTCGAACTGAAGCCATGCTTACCACATCATATCCTTCGTTAGGGTTGGTAATTCTCCATTCCTCATTTATGGCCTTTATTCTTTTATAAACTTCTCCAATATTATTAAAGGCATCTTCACTGGCTCCACATTTATCATGTAGATACTCATAGAAACGAACTTTAAACAAGTCATCTCCATTGAGATCAAGACCAGCAGTGTTGATGGTGTTGAAGATTTGAATGGTTTTTGATAAACCGGCAACTGTTTCAACAACAACAAAATAGATGTCATTTAAAAGATATTCAAGAAAAATATCAATAGAAAATAACTCGTTAATACTGCCGTCATCATTTGTAATAGATTGCTGAAAAATTGATTTAATAATACCGGCATTTCGAATGTAGACATTAGGTGAGTGTTCGTCAAGGCTATTCACGTCCATTAACGAGCATAGTTTCCGTAGCAAATAATCTTCTTTTCCATTATTGACCTGTGTCTCTAGCCAGTTGAATTGAAAAAGCTTCATGCAAGGAGTATCTGGATACTGAACAGATAAATACTTGAGCAAACATAATAATGTGGATATTCGTTGCTGGCCGTCAATAATATCCTGTTCGCTTTCATGTTCTGAGACAAAACGCCTTTGAGAAAGTTGCATTGTCCCGATAAATAGAGGATCCTTTATTATCTGGTTAGATTCTGCACCCCAAAACCCAATAAAGATGTCTCTTAAAAAACGGCCAACTTGCTCTTCCGACCATGAATATTCTCTTTGATAAATTGGAACTCGATAAAATGAAGATGAGTTTAGTAAATCATACTTGGGATATCGAGCAGAGTCTTTCTCAGTTCTGGTCTTTCTCAATCTGTATGTTCCCGATGCTATATTAAACTTTTGGCTTACACCATTCTCATAAAGCTGGATAACCTTATCCCAAATTTGATTGGCGGCAAAAAAAGTTCCCTGCTTCTTATATTGGAAGCGCTCTCCTTCATCTAAATCTACAATATGAACTCGTATGCCATAGCACGATCCTCTATATTCTTCTGGATTTGATGCAGAAAAGTAGTCTGAATCTCTTAGTTTAATTCGTCCTTGAAGGATTAGATCACACAAATCAGTAGGATGTTCATCTAAGACCTTGGCCACAGCCATTATAGTAAATCCATCTGCGATGGCAATGTAATCGTTTATCCTTACAGCCTTATGAAACTGTTCTCCTTTAGTCCCTACGAAGACATATCCGCTTCTTCTAAATATGTTTATAATACAACTCTCTGCACTACCACATGAGCTCCAACGAGAGCCGACCTTCCATACATTACTCATAGTATTACGTTATCAAATTCTTAGTATTTTTGCAAATATACCTTCCCTCAAGATCTTCATCTCATCATCCGAATGGAAAATATTTTCTTCAACCCAGGCAAAAGCCTATGTGCTTACGCCAGAAGCATTCGGCCAGAGACTTCGGATTTGCTTCAAATTTCAGCCTCTTAAAACAGTTTGCCTGATTCTTTTACATGCTATTCCTCCTTCCCTTTGAACCTCTTCAAAGAGTATATATTGATGAAGTTTCCAAGTGCAGTCAGCCCGAGAGCTGCGGGCAATGCACAACTGCTTCCTGTTCCCTTGATACTTACTACAAGGCAATAGATTGCCAGAGCGAGCGACACGACAGTTACCGCCGCAAGTATGATTTTCAGTGTCTTCGTTTTCATCAGCTATTGTATTTACCATGACAGTTCTTGTACTTCAAACCGCTTCCACAAGGGCAGGGATTGTTGCATCCAACTCTTGGAACACCCATCCCGAAGCTTGAAGGAGGCATCTTATCCGGGAGTGGCTGGAGGCTGGCTTCTTCATGTTGTTGCTATTCAAACTTAATGGTGACGTCCCCGCTTCCTAGAGCCTTCTTGAGACTTGCAGTATCCTTAACCTTTCCAATCCTTGTGTAGCTGTATGATGTCTTGAACGTCTCGTAGAACACTACGATACAGTTGCTGCCGAAGAGCATGATGTCACCTGCGTTGATTGTGCCGGGGGTGCTTAATGCCGTCGGGAGCGAGGAGTCTATGTAGCAGTACTTCTCGTTTCCGTTCAACTCGTCCATCTTGAGAGTCACAGGGAGCATCTTTTTGAATGCCTCCGCCGTGTTGTTGTCTACGTATTCCACGTCGAACGTGTATTCACCTACTATCATCTTCATACTGATCTCATTCTTGTCATCATCCTGCCCGTCCTCCGTATCTGGCTCCTCAATCTCCTGTTTCGGCGGTTCCTTTGTATCTGGACCTGCCGGAGTACAACTTGGGAGTGGCAAAAGGAGAGATATGCTCAATAAGGATGTAATAACACAGTTCTTATCTTCATCCGACTAAATGTTCTTGCCCATCTCGTAGGCTTCATTCAGTTTGTCATTATCCTTGATATCGCCAGGAGATGTAACCCCACCGCAGAAGACTGATCCCTTCAGTGAACACTTAGGGAAGCAGTCAATCCATCCAGAAAGACCAGTTTCTGCACGCTTTGGCGTCTCAGGGTCATTCTCTGCCGCCGTTGTCAGGAGATAGATATCTCGGAACTTGTATTCTGTTGTGTATAGAGGGTTGCCACGGTCGATCATAACCTTCATCTGACCGCTCATCTCATAGTAGTAGATAGGCGTAGCCCAGCATATGACATCGGCATCGTGCATCTTCTGCACGATCTCAGCTGCATCATCCTTTATTACGCATGCTTTCGAACAGTCACCAGCAAGAAACATCTCCTTCACTCTGTCCCTCTGGCAGGCAAGGCAGCCCTTGCAAAACTGGATGCTCTTCTCGCGGAGATTTACCTTCTCCACCTCATGACCGGCATCCTTGGCGCCATGGACGAACTCGTTTGCCAGGGCGTCGGAGTTGCTTCCGACCCTTGGACTTGCAGATAAAACCAATACTTTCATTTTTCTATAGATAATCAATTAAAGTGCGTAATTCAACTTCATTATGTGTACCGGCCGATCATCCCCGTGATAGAGATGACTGCACCAGTTGATTTCTCCTGTGTCCTTGAATCCGATTAAGGTTTCAGACAACCTATCGGAACGACATAAATGCCATCCTCTGGGCGTCTGTATGCAATGCTGCCTACACCTGTAAGTACCATAAGGAACGAGGGCTTATTCATTTTTGTCGTATCCAGCTTATTTTTCAAGGCTGTAAGACTTTTCACTCCTTCCATAATGAGGGCTTCACCTCCAAGTTTGATTTCAATCAATCCGTACCGGCCATCCCGAAGGTGTACTACAGCATCGCATTCCAATTTGTCCGCGTCCCTGTAATGTGCTACTTCGCCCATTAATGCCTCAGCATAGGTTCTCAAGTCCCGTATGGCAAGCGTTTCGAAGAAATAACCGAAAGTATTGAGGTCGTTTTCCAAATCTTTAGGTCCGATAGATAAACTTGCAGTACCTATTGACGGATCTGTATAATATCTGGTATTTGATGTGCGTATAGCTGTCTTGGATCGAAGATTAGGATTCCAGGCCTTTGATTCCTCGACAACAAAAAGTTTGGCAAGTGCGCTGATATATGAGGAAACGGTATCTGTATCCATCTTTTTCGGTTCGTTTGCCTGCATGTCGGCGGCTATTGTCTCAAGGGAGGCTTGAGTCGCCAAATTCCTTGCATATGAGCGCATCAGCAGCCCGACTTTCTCAGGATTGCGCTTGATTCCATCCACTCTGGACATATCCTTCTCCCTTATAGCCTCGCAATAGTCATATGCCTGGTCGAGAGCAATCTCACGGTCCATTTCAACGGCACTGGGCCAACCTCCACGGCAGGTAAGGAAAGCAAGTTCGGACAAATTGATATTGCTGTGCCCAAATATGGCTGAAGGTTCATCGAACAATTGGGCCAAACTGACCTCTCCCGTTGATTCTCCCGATTCAAAAAGAGACATCGGTCGCATATTCAAACGTCCGAAACGGCCTGTCCCAGTATGCTTGATAACTTCTTCCTCCTCCTGCTGGAGCGGAACTGATGACCCTGTCAGGATGAAATGCCCAAAGCCTTTTCTATGGTCAGCTTCATATCTGATAGCGTCCCATAACTGAGGGACTATCTGCCATTCGTCAAGAAGTCTGGGCGTGGCACCGGCAAGAAGTTCCTGAGGATTGATATCTGCCTTTATCTTGACTTCCCTGAGTTGGTCAGGAGCATCCAAATATATGACACTTGCAGCTATTTGTTCAGCCGTTGTAGTTTTGCCGCACCATTTAGGGCCTTGAATCAATACGGCACCCTTCCCGGCGAGTTTCCTCTTCAAAAGCGCATCTGCTATGCGTGGCTTATAGTCTGACATAGGATTCGAATTTTTGCAAATATACAAAAACCGTCATTTATTGGAAATTTTTTCGGGCAAATAGGGGAAAATATTTCGGGCAAAAAATATTTTACACATTTCGATATGTTTTCAGACGGTCATAGAGGGCGACTACGGTGACTATTGCATTCGGGCGGGCTGACTGCCAGGCGAGTTGGAAGCTGGTGCCAGCACCTGATGGCATCCTTGAGAGTCGCGCCCTTGTTGTCGGCAAAGGCAAGAATAAGCACCTTCTTGCCGTTGCGGTAGATATTTATTCATCTCCATTGTTCTCAAGTGCGTAGTCCAACTTCATTATGTGTACCGGACGGTCATCCCCGTGATAGAGATGACTGCACCAGTTGATCTCTCCGGTGTCCTTGAATCCGCATTTCTCCATAACTCGTCCGGAGGCCGGATTGTCAATGAAGAAATCCGACCACAAAGTGAGGAACCCCTTGACATTGAAACAGTAATCGATCATTGCCCGGAGCGCTTCAGTGGCGATGCCACGGTTCCAGTAAGGTTTGGCTATCCAGTAGCCGATTTCGGCATCCTCCTCCCCTATCGGGATGTTGCTCTCGCCGTGGATGTAGTACCCCATACAACCGATTGCCTCCCCTGTCTCGCGCAGAGTAACAACCCAGGTGCGGTCATTGGTGAAGATGTCCCGGATAACTCTCCTGCTCTCCTCAATGTCCTTGTGCGGCGGCCATCCCGCTCTAGGGCCCACATCCGGATCAGAAGCATATCGGAAAAGTGCCTCCGCATCAGATTCCTGCCACGGACGGAGGATGAGTCTATCTGTTTCTATCATGATTCAAGCTATCGTTCTAATTCTCCTTGCGGAGGTTTACATATTTATATTGTGTAGCACGGCTGATGCCGGTGGTCTTTGAAATCTCATCGACGGAATACGCCTTCGAGTCATAGAGGACCCGTGCAACCCGGTCTTCTCTGACAATTCTGCCCTGCTGATTCTTGGATTCTTCTTAATTAAATCAAGAATCTGATGCATCTGGTCACTTTGGCTCTAGACAAGTTCTAATTCAATACCTTGCTTCTTTAAGAAAGATAAATATCCTTTCAATGCTTCCATGGACGATCTTTCATCGGCAAACTGTTCCAAGGGAACCGAATAAAGAAGAAGCCTTGTTTTGCCTTCGCCATTTGGATAGATTACATCTGATTTATGCTTTGCAGAGGCGTACTTTTTATTCTCGATGTAAGGGCGCAAGTCTCCCCAATTTCGCCATACAGACTTCTTACCTTTAGGAGTATGCTCCATAATGAACATGAGTTTGCTTATAGACTTTTCCGGTTCGATAAATTCGGTGATATCTAATTTGTTATCAGCCTTTGAATCGAAAAAACCTGTATCAGCGTATTGAACCACACTTAACATAATAACAGAATGATCGTCAAGTGTTTTCTCGTAAATGTAATACTCAAACAAATATGAGTACAGATAATTCCACGCCCACATTCCTGGAGGCAGGGTTAATTCTTCCGACCCCGCCTTCTTTTTGATAGGTTCACTGAAGTGTTTCACTCCGGAGAACCTGTTCCCATCAAGATGAGCCTTTATGAAATTGACCAATGACAGCATCCTTTCTTGATAGGAATACACGAGACGATGTGCTTTACGTACTTCAACGAGTGCATTTTTCAAGGAGTCTATTTTGCAATTGTCCATATCCTTTGTAAATCTACTTCTTTGGTAATTAGAGCAGGAATAATCCCTACCATTATATCTGAGTTATCGAAATCCCACAAAGAGAATAATTCAGCATCGCTGCTCTCTGGTAAATGTATAGCCGGTAAACTGTCAAGCCATGTAGTCTTTAAGAAGCGATGAACTTGTAGTGCTTGAATGATATCTTGCAGAATTCTTCTGGTGTGTGCCGGCTTGTTTTCAAGTTCATAATTACGAAGCAAGTTTAGGACTACATTTAATAGATTATACCAGCTGGCAGTATAAATTACATATTCTTTCCCATCTACTGATAACAACGTATCTCGTAGAGAGTCATTTCCTCCTATTGCTATGTAGATGAGAGGTTTTGGTGTTTCACCACCATAACTATTGCGGAGCGCGATAATTTGATTCTTCCACTGAACTTCATACTGAGAATTATCTGCGCTATCATCGCTGCGCTTAGCCTCAATAATAATATCGAAGGTCTCGGTTTCTATCCACACATCTGGCTCCACAGCTGTACTATTTATTGTCCCAGACGCATCGAACCGCTCCCAGAAATGATAATCGAGCACAGCCCCGATATTAACAGGAAAGTTATCGCTTGATTGACCGCAAGCTCCCCTTAATATCTCCCAGACAACCGAATCTGGAAGATACTGCAACAGTCCGATAACAGACGAGGTAAGCGTATCTTCTATCCCCTTAAAATAGCCAAGGGAAATTGCTTTTCCGAATTTGTTGTGAAGAATAGCCTGAAGCACTGGGATTGGTAATTTTGGTATTAGTTTACAAATATAATAAATCTCCGCTCATTCATGATTATTGTCATCCACTCTTATTTTGGTGTATCTTCTTTATGATCATTATTCCTGTGGGCTTATTAGCAAAGATTACAATATAGAGAAAGAAATACAAGATTTGTCCCGATCTCTTTAACCTATTCCGAGATTAATTATAAATTGAATTATTCGTTACTGGGCAACAGCTTTATAACTCCCATCTTGGGCCTTCCTCGGGTTCATAGACAGTCCAGCTTGCGCAATTCAGGCAACCCTCATGACGGATAAGGTCCGTCGCCTCTACCGTCTCAATCTTCCCTTCATATTCGGGCATCAAAGTTGATATCTGCTCGAAAGCCTGTTCATCTTCAGGTGCATTGAACTTCGGAAGAATCAGAACCTTGTCCATCTGAAGCCAGTTGATGTATGCCCAGTTATTCTTGTATGGTTTCTTGATATCGAATCTCAACTCATGGATTGTCTTGAAATGAGGTTCGAGGCATCTTCTGAATCGACTTGCCATCTTGCTATCCAGTTGGGCATAGTTCGTCATAAGGACTGTATCTTCATCTATGAACCTCACCACACCGTCCGTATGACCGTATATCTCATTTGCGTCCCACGGAACGAATAAAGGTTCGGCACCAAGGCTCATCCGCAGTCTTTGGCACAGATAATCATGTGATAAGACAGGATTCTCTTCAAAGACCTTGTCGGTAAGGATTACCTTCTTCCCGGAATGGACGGTATTTCCCCCGTCGAGAATAATGTCGCGTCTGTCATGCACATGGTCAAAGCCATTGATGTGCGCGACCTCATAGCCGTCTGTGATGCTCTTACGATGTGCGGCAGTATCCATAAGGTAATCTGGACGATAACCAAAGGCAACGAATTCATGATCTGTCATCTGAAGCGGCATGTAGTCGCGACACCAGATGTCCTTGGTGCCCTTCAGCAATGAGAACGGGACCCCGTATCTGTCCAGGACATCAGCGAGTCCCTTGTATGTAACCGGACACACCTCCGGCAAGAGTGCAGAGAGTATGTGTAAGCTTTCATCTTCTGTTAGTTGGTATTTTTGTCCTCCACTGTATCAATATCCGACTTCTCATATCTGTGTGAGCCTTGTTGACTATTGTGCGAACCAATCAGGGTTGCCAAGCGGTCCTCAATCAACACCTTAGGAGCGGCCTTCCCTGCGAGTATCAAGACCTTCTTGCCGTTGCGGTAGATATGCAACTGACGACTTCTAACTATGGCTGTCAATTCGTTGTCAGCCTGTAGCGCAAGCCATATCTTGTGGTATGGTCCATCCTCCTCGAAGAGTTTTCTCTTCAGGTGAGAACACATATTTGTGGTGTCAACATCCATCTTATTCCTCCTTTCCCTTGAACTTCTTCAGAGAGTATATATTGATGAAGTTACCAAGTGCAGTCAGTCCGAGGGCAGCCGGCAATGCCCAGCTGCTTCCGGTACCCTTCATGCTTACAACAAGGCAATATATTGCCAGAGCGAGCGAAACGACAGTTACCGCCGCAAGTATGATTCTCAGTGTCTTTGTTTTCATTGGTTGTTAATTATTTGATTTCAGCTTCAATCGTGATAATCGCTTTCTTTCCAAAGGGATGTATCCGCTGTCTCGGGGACAAAGTAACGACCAATACGGAAATCAATGTTGGCCTTGTGCGCCTGAACTAGCTGATAACGCCGTGGGATGCGGTATAACTTTCCATCTTTGAGAAGCCTTGCCCCGGTCTGATGGTAACGGAATGGGATATTTTTGGAAATACATTGATTCCGAAGATTCAGAACCCATTGATAATCACAGACTCTCGCATCTATTCCGGACTCGCCGCCAGTACTGACTTCCTCGATTTCATCATCAAGGTATGGTATCAGATTCAAAGCGCTGAGAAGCGGAGACGCGATTATGGATTTGTGCTTGATTGGCAATGACTTGAAGATAGGAAGCCTGAAATCGGCCATTTGCTGGTTTTCCACTGTGCAGCCAATGAGCACATTGTCATATCCGTTGCCCCAATCCGAAGGCATACATTGCTCGAAGCGGTGTATCCTTTTTGTGAAGAAATAGAAATACAAATCCTTCCTCTCGCGTATCATCTGCCAGCATTCCTTTCTCCACTCATCGGCATCCTCCAATAAAAAGTCTGAGGTAAAACAGGTGAACACTACCTTGCCGCTCGGGATTTTGTAGGACTTGTCCCTCTTCCGCTTCACAGGCAGATTGAACGCTCCTGTTTTTCTGCACAAACTGCTAGCCACAGTGCTGCCGTACATCTCATCCTGCCTATAGACATAACAATACTTGCAGCCCGGGCTTATCTTTGTGCAGCCGTGCCATGGATTCCAGTCCGCATATATATCCCATTTCTCACTCATTGCCACTTCTTCCCTATCAAATCGGCGATTCTTTCCAGATGCTCACGATCAATGCCGTCAAAAGTGTTAAGTTCCTTGCTGTCAATGTCAATAAGAGCAATTACATTGCCCCCGCGCAAAACAGGGACGACAATTTCGCTACGGGAAAGGCTGCTGCAGGCAATATGACCCGGAAACTGCTCTACATCGGGGACAACGATGCTTTCCTTGCGCTTCCACGCCGTCCCGCACACTCCCCTGCCGAACGGAATACGGCTGCATGCGACCGGACCCTGAAAAGGGCCCAGTACCAGCTCATTACCTTTGACAACATAAAATCCTGTCCACCAGAATCCGAATGTACCATGAAGAAGAGCAGCGATGTTGGACATATTTGCAATGCAGTCATCCTCTCCCTCGACAAGGGCTTCAACCTGCTTGTAGGCAAGGCTATACTTGTCCCTCTTCGCCTTGGCGGCATCGTCCGCGGACTGAATGCCTGAGCCCCTGTCAATCAGAAGTTCCATACCCTTGTGCGGGATCCCCTCATCCAGGAATTCATCCGAGATGACCTTGAATCCGAGCTTCTCATAAAAGCCTATCGCATAAGTCTGAGCCTCAAGATATATTTTCTCATCAGTAAGGTTTTCCGCGACATGGCTTATGGCCTGCCGCATCATCATTCTCCCTACGCCTGTCCCGCGCAGGGATTCAATCACGGCTACCCTTCCTATCTGAACAACGCCTGCTTCCTTCCAGTATATCCTCAGGCATCCTATAATCCGCTCCCCTTTCGAGGCGAACACCTGAACGGAACCGAAATCCCTTCCGTCGGGATCAACATACAGGCATTTCTGCCCCGTCACGAACACCTCCGACCTCACCCGAAGGATACCGTAGAGTTCCTCAAGCTTAAGGTCAGAGAATCGCTTTGTTGTGATTGTAACTGTTTCGCTCAT
>JALFGP010000049.1 GCA_022777205.1 Rikenellaceae bacterium | reverse complement strand
GACAGTTATGTGTGCGAGGAAGAGGGTACCTGCATCTACTCCGGCAAGCCTTCCCATCGCCGTGTCATATTCTCAATATCTTACTAGTATATATCAAGTATATAAGTGGGATACAAACAAGATATACAAGTACTGATTCCTTATATCAAAGCAACTTTATGAAAAAGATATTCTCTGCACTTGCCCTGGCAGGTCTTTGCCTTGTCGCATCTCCTGCTGCCAATGCTCAGGATGCTGAAACAGTGGCTCAGAAAGCCGTGGACGCAATGAATTCCGCCCCTGAGGCAGAGTCCCCGGCTCCGAAACCGAAATATTGGTCCAATTCCCTCAAAACCCAGATCAACATTGGTCAGACGGGACTCGTGAACTGGGCTGCCGGCGGCGACAACACCTTTTCCCTCCAGGGTTTCATCGACGGCAATGCAAACTGGAAGAAGAAAGGTATGTTCTGGAACAACCGCCTTCAGTTGGACCTTGGTCTGCTCTACTCTTCATCAAAGCCTTTGCTCCAGACCAGCAACGACCGCATCTATCTTGAAAGCAAGTGGGGTTATAAGACAGAAAAGATGAAGGATGTGTATTTCTCGGCCAACTTCGACTTCAAGTCCCAGTTCGCAAGAGGATGGGATTACAAGACTCCTGCTGTTCCGGACAGTTACAAAGGAACTAACGGTGCAGCTGCGGATGAACTTCCAATGCTGGACAAACTCCCGTATAAGGACCAGGTCCAACTCTGGAAAGATGCCCGTGTGCTCAAGTCCCAGTTCCTTGCGCCGGCCTACACCAACTTGGCTATAGGTATTGACTACACCCCGGCAAAATGGTTCGCCATGAACTTCGCGCCTGTCACCGGAGGTTTCGTCATTGTCACCAATCCGGCACTGAGGACCAAGTACGGAATGGAAACAAAAAAACAGTACACCAACCTGGAGGTGCCGACGGAAGAACAGAAGAAAGCTTTGGATTCCGGAGCTGCCTACAAGCCGTTCCGATTCGAGTTCGGTGCCCAGTTGAAGATAGACATCAAGGTGAACGTGAACGACAACTTTGCATATTCCACCCAGCTCGTGCTCTTCGAGGACTATCTCAAGGACCACAAAAAATATCCTTGTCCACGTATCAACTGGGACAATCGTCTGGACTGGAAGATTGCAAAATACTTCTCCTTCACAGTTACCACCAACCTCATCTACGATGATATGGTGATGATAGACAGCGAAAACTGTCCTAAACACAAGGTGGCCGATTCCCACGCAAGGGTTCAGTTCAAGGAATCCCTCGCCTTCGGTTTCACCTGGACCATCGCAAGCAAAACCAACTGATGAAACCCAGGCCTGACGAGTTCTACGGGAAGCTGCTGCTCGCGGTGAGTGGCGGAATTGACTCTATGGTTCTGGCCGACAGTATTTATTCTCAGAAACTTGAATTCGGCATCGCCCACTGCAATTTCCACTTGAGAGGGGAGGACAGTGACGGCGATGCCGATTTTGTCTGCGAATGGGCCCGTAATCGCGGCATTACCTTCCACCGTGCAGATTTCGACACCGGGGAATATGCAAGGGAGCATAACCTGAGCATAGAAATGGCCGCCCGGGACCTGCGCTATGGTTTTTTCGCCCGATTGTGTAGGGAATACGGATATGCCTGCGTGGTGGTGGCGCACAATGCAAACGACAATGCCGAAACCCTGCTGCTGAACCTTGTCCGAGGCACTGGTCTGAGGGGCATTTGCGGAATGAAGGAATATTCCCTTATGTCCATTCCCGGCGAAGGCGAATTGAGAATTTGGCGCCCGATGCTGAATATGACGCGCAAACAGATTGAGGGCTATGCTTTTGCAAACGGGGTCAAATGGAGGGAAGACCGCACCAATTCCTCCTGCGAATACAAGCGCAATCTCATTCGCAACGAGGTTCTGCCCCTTTTGGAGAGGCTGAATCCATCCGTGGTGCGCACGCTTAATCAGGATATGGCAAATTTCAAGGATGCTGCCGATGCCCTGCCCGACTTTGCAGTAGATAGTGAGATTATGCCTTCGGGTGAGTTGAGAATTGGATATGACCGCAAGGGCAAGAATTGGCGCTATGCCCTTTACAGCAATCTGGAGCAAGCGGGGATGGCTCCTGCGGTGATTGCTTCCATTTTGGATCTTGTGGGCTCGGGGCGCACCGTACCGGGCAAGGTCTTCCATAGCAACGGTCTCAAGGCTGTGATGACTTCTGATGCAGTTCTGATTGTGCCTGAGGACGTTGCGATCCGGCAAGAAGACGTGGAGATAGAGGCTCCGGGAAAGTATGAGACAGCTGCGGGGACTCTGAATGTGGAAGTTTTCGACCGTCCTGAGGATTTCTCTTTTGCCAGGCCCGTGGGGGAAACCGTTGTGGATGCCGCTCTGCTTCCTTTCCCTTTTGTGGTGAGGCAATGGAGGCATGGGGACTGGATGAGACCCATAGGCACAAAGGGGCGAAAAAAACTCAGCGACTTGTTCACTGATTTGAAATTCAATGCTTTGCAGAAAGAAAAAGCATTGGTCGTGGCAGCAGATTCCGAAACTTCCCACGTGCTTGCCCTCGTGGGCTACAGGGTGGATGAATCCGTGAAACTGTCTTTCGCAACCCGTTGTTGCCTGCGATTGAAATTGGAAAATTGAAAATTGAGGAATTTTGTTTGTTTCCAAAAAGTTTTTACCTTTGCACTTGACGACCACTGGGATAGGGTTCCGCGTTAAAAGCGGGGCTCTCTTTATTTTAGTAATCTTCAAATAATAACCTGCATCATCTTTGAAAATCTTTTCGGTTCATATTTCCTCCCTCATCAGTCACATAGCTACGGCTATGCTCCTTCTTCGGGTGAAAATCTGACCTCGAAAATCTAATTCAAATCTGACGCAACTTATTATTTTCATATTACT
>JALFGP010000029.1 GCA_022777205.1 Rikenellaceae bacterium | reverse complement strand
CAAAATGAACTATTATCTTTCTTTACTGGATAGGCTTGAAAGAGGAGAAGGCGAAAACCCATCCATAGGAATTATCCTATGTGCAGAAAAAGACCACGTGGATGTTGAATTGGCTCTTGAAGGGATGACGAAGCCGATAGGTGTTGCTGACTATCAACTTATAATCCCGAAAGAGGCACTTCAGAAGTTGATTTCTGAGGAAATCAAATCTTTTGAAGACAGTGATAAGTAGCAGGAATTTCCTATACTTATGAAAGTTCTGCCGCATAATATAAGAAAGGGCGAACCGAAGTCCGCCCCAGTGGTTATGAAGTATGTTGTCTGATTGTGTGTTCAGTTTTAGCCGAGAACCCGTTCATTGCTTGTAAGGGTTCCATCACAAAAGGGAGAGATTACTTCATATCATCATAATTGAACCTCTTTTTGATGTCGCTGATGATATGATAGAGGAACAGGTTTCGGGCTGCCATCAGTACGTGGTCATTGTCGGTGCTGTTGTCATCCAGTTCGGTATCCTGTATCTTTATAGGTTCATCCTTCATTTGTGTCGCGGCAAGTTTATAGAGATAACTGTCAATGCAGTCTTCGCCATCATCGCCCTTGACTTTCTTCTTTGCGAGTTCAAGTATGTTATTGAATTTCAGCCCCGGGACTTCTCTCTCAAGTTCATTCAAACACTTGTCGAGTACGCTGTTGTAATGGTCGAATTGTAGCGTGCAATAGGCTTCTTGCAGGAGTTCGCTATACTCGACGAAGCCATATACATTATTCCGCCTGTGCTTGTCATTGATGCTTGTTTCGGGGTTGAGCCCCTCAGGAAAACCGAAGGCTAAATCTTTTTTAGAGTGCATGTGGCCGCAACCGGGCGATCCAAATACACTATGATGCTGCAAATATACTTCAATTTTTATTCATTCAAAACTTGAGTAATTGAGATACCAGGAAGTAGTAAGGGTTACTCGACTTTGAAGTCGAACTGCTTGCCGTAATCTCGAAGTATGGCCAGGCGAACACTCTTTTCGGTCAGATTATATACCGCAGACCACTGGGTCATGGAGGTCAATTCCTCGCCAGGTGTCTGGGCTACGGATTGAAGCAGATTCATAGCTTCACTGCCGCTCAGGCTATAATTCTGGTCTGCCAATGTGCTACGCATAGTGTCATATCGTTTTCTTCCATGAGTAGAACCCCATCCATCCAGATGACCTACCATAGAAGGGGAGACGTAGAAGTTGGTCACGCAACGCAGGGTGTCATTGGCAGTGTATACCTCCATTCTGTCAGGGGTCCTTGCATTATTACCATAGCAGTATTCCACGATAGCATAATCTCCAGTGGCATCTGCCATGAAAAAGTGATAGTTAGAGTAACCTTGTTCAGTAGCCCCTTCCGGAGCGGTCTTGCCGTCGGCACTCATGTCCATATTATAGCCGTCCAGCAGCTGTATGGCCTCTTTAACCGTGGAGGCCTTGTCGAGCAGCATCCTAATGGCTACGGTGGTAGCAATTTTCCCTTGGCCTTCCTTAGTCTGAACCGTAGGTTTCTCCCTCAAAGCCAGCACTCCTATGGCGAAACCGTCTTCGTTTATGCCGTCCAAGGCAGCGTATGGCAAACCCATCAGCAGCGAAAGGTCGGTATTCTCGTCATAGAGAAAGCCCTTGCCATAACCCAAATTGATTCCGTCAACCATAGAGATGGATTTCTTCCCGCCTTTCGGAGACGTGCGCACCAGAATAGCCGAAGTCGGAAGCAGGGTTTCCCCGTCCGAAGCGAAATGCCTGAAGTCGTAATTGCGCCCCATCAGCCGGTTCTTGCCTGCCTTCTCGTCCACTGCGAATGCACTGCATCCTGCGCCATACTTGACTTCTGGAGATTTCGGGTCAATGTCGTCGTACAGCAGATACGCGATATATTGGAACAGTGCTTGCGTTCCGCCTATATTTGATGCCAATACTTGATCTAATTTGTAATCTACATCGTAATTGATCTCGAACAGGCGTCCTGTGCCATCCAGATCTTTGAGAGAGTGAAGCATCGCGACTTTGTTCTCGTCGGTGATGTGTTTAGCATTGTAATAAGGGACAGGGCTTTTCTCTGACTCTTTTTTACAGGAAACAGAGAAGCTCAACATCGCAAGTCCAATTGCAGACCATGCGATCAGGGCATTTGTGCGTTTCATAATTATGCGGTTTTATCTCCTGCAAAGATAAAAAATATTTTATGCCAATTATTATCCTTCCTGAAGACTTTTAATCAGCGTGCGTTATATTTTTGTCGGACATGTAATTAAGTTTTCTTTTACCGCACCCTCAAATCTGGACAATTTGAATTTAATACGGGTAAAAGAAGACCGCGTCGTTTGGCGTGGCTCTTCGTGTCGTATTAATGGGGGTCCAGCCCAGAGGGTACACAATGGAGGGCTACGCCTTTTACATTGTCGTGGCATAAGAATACTATAATTGGCAATGTAAGATGAACATATCAGTCATTGCAATACATCATCGTCATCACATTAATGATGTATTTGCTCCGGCTTGGAAAACATTGGAGTTTATGACTATCGGGGAGGTTTTACATTTGTTCAAATCCATCAAGGATGATACTATAAAATCTCAAGTTGCTGCAGAGTTCAACATCAAACAGTTGGTCACCTTTAATAACTATATGGAGGTGATTAAGAATGTTCGAAATGTTTGTGCCCATAGCAATGTGCTCTATGATTTTACTCCAGAGAGGTCTATTCGTAAAGGCCCTGCTATGTTTAAGGGGATAGGAGCCAATCAAAATCTTAACGGAGCTTTGCATGTCGTTTTGTACATGTTGAAACAAGTTTCGGTTAATAGATTCAATGAATTAAAAGAAGAGATTGAAAACCTTATTAAAGAATACTCGAAGTATCCTAAGCTTGCAGATATCCTTCAGGACGTAAGTGGATTAAAAATTATTTTGTAGTTTCAAAAGTATTATATACCTTTGCACTTGTAAAAGTGCCGGTATTGACTTTACGCTCAATGCCAACACTATAAAAAGGGAAAAAGAGGTCGTGCATTCGCTGCGCGACCTCGCTTCGTTATATACTATTTCAGTCTTATAACAAATTGTAGTAGATAAATTTGGAAAAGTCATCTGGGGGGGGGGGGGGTACCTTTATAGGTTTGAAATACAGAGAGAAAATGAAAAAGACAAATGTAAAAATGATTGACGCATCCTATGTTGCCCCGACTGTCTATGTAATTGAGATGGCCTCGGAGGGATGCCTGTGCGGTTCTATCGACCGGACCGAGAGCAACGATCCTGATGATTATGATTATGGTGGAAGGCTTTAATCTGTTGTAAGTATGAAAAAGATTGTTTCAATAATGGCAGGCGTGCTCTGCCTGATGGCTTGCAACAAGGTTGAAAATCCATCAAATAGCAATAACCTTTCAGCTGTCGCCTCTATCGACACTCAAACAAAGACTGTCTATACAGATAATGGAGCTGGAAACGGGATGAAGGTTGACTGGGCTGAATCCGAGTCGTTCAAAGCATACTACTCAAACTCAGATTATCTGACTTTCAATAAAAAAGGGGAGACCACTTTTGATGC
>JALFGP010000010.1 GCA_022777205.1 Rikenellaceae bacterium | reverse complement strand
GATTTCAACCAAACTGATTTCAATGCCCGGAATGGACACCTTCACGTCGAATTCATAACAGTTGCCGTATTCGAAAACTGAAACATCCGGAATTCTGACCACAAATTCCTTCCCCGCCACCTCAAACAAGAGTACGGAAGTCTCTTTGGAGTCGGCAGGAGTCGGAAAAGCAAGGCATTCGGCCTGCAAATCCTCAAGGGCAAAGGTCCTGCTTCCCTTTTCACCGGACTGGATGAAACTGCCGTCAGCAAGCATGAAACTGCCCGACACCGGTGTCTGGGACAAACTTATGGTGGAGGCGGATATTTCCTCCTCAGTGATTCCGAAACCGGCAGAGAGACGGAGCAGCAGTTTCACCGGCACGTGCCTGAACACAGGTTTCAGAGGAGAGAGGGATTTGTATTTCCCGCGAAGGTTGCCGCTATAGAGCAGATCTGCTGCGGCTTCTGGAGATTCGAGAGCAATACTGTTGCCTGTCAGTTCCATCCTCGGGCTGTAGAGAATGAAATCGAACTTGGTGCCGTCCTTGGGATAAAGCACCGCAGGAGATGCTGACAGAAGACCGTCTTCACCCAATTTGAGCGGGAGATTTGACGAACCCGGATAAACACTCTCAGCAGTCAGTCCGCCGCCGGGAGCATCAATGAAAAGGCCTGCCTCAATACCAGCGGTGAGCGTTTCTTCCTTGTTCCAGCCGGTCATCGACGGTTTGAGGACGAGTTCCAGATCCTGATTATATATGCTTTCCGGACCCTTGTAAATATCCACGCAGGCCGTTGCAAAAACTGAAAGACCGAGCAGAAGCGAAAAGTGTAATTTTCTCATAACATTCACAAATCAGAAGGTTTCTTTCACACAACGCACAGGCAGGGCATTGCCTCGGGAATAATTGGTGTCGGGATTCACTTCCTGCGTATTGTTGGAGGAATCCCAGGACATATAGAGGGCACAGGTTTTCGGCCCGGTGGCATCCCCGCACCAGAGCATAGTGGCGGAACCGCCGGCATCGAACTGTCCGTTGAACTTGAGACGGCCGGATTTTGCTATGTTGCCGTGAACTGCAGATGAATAGTTCGACAAAGAAGCAAAAGGCGAAGTATCCCCGTAAGTCGGGAGCATCCAGCCTTCCGGGCAAGGGTCGTAGGCAGTCTTGACTCCTCCGGTCTGCCTTGATGGCCAGAATTCTGCAGCCGAGTCTGTTGCACCGGCATCTGTGGTAATCCAGCTGTACGGTTCACTTCCGGAAGTCACGAACAGCAGAGGGTCTTTGATTGCCCTTCGTATACTCTGTCCCTGGTTATCGCCCCAGATCTTATCTGCAGTCACCTTGACTTCAGCACCGGACTGACCGTAAATCTTTCTCATAGCGACCGAATTGTTGGATTCAGGGCCAGGGAAAGGATTGGCACGGCAGGCCTGATAATAGCAGCCGTAGGAACCCGCCTCGCTTACATCGGATGTGGAAGCACCCAGATTCCTGTCCATAAACTCCAGACCGTCCGCAAACATTACGGAAGAGGCGGACGGGTCGTAATCAGTCACCCACAGATGCCAGGTCCAGCGGCAGGAACCGGCAATCTTGACGGCAATTACGGCATTGCCGGTCTTACCCTCCGCCACTTTCACTGTGGTAGTAGAAGAAGCCCAGTCGGAAGACTCAGCATTGACCTGCACTCCATCTGCCGGCACGAGTCCCTCGGTGTCAGACCATAGCAGATAGGCCTCGGGGGCACCGTCCAGGGAGTTTTCCGTACTCCAGGCCTCCTGCCTCCAGAGTTCGTATGCCTTGACCAGAGGAATGGTTACGGACTGTCCCGACTTGACTATGTAGCAGTTGGGAAGACTGTTGATGTCGATGATTGGAGAAGTGATGTTGAATTTATAAGCCTGCCCCCCCCCACAGTACTTTTTCGGAAGTAATGCTGTAGGATGCACGGGAGGCTCCCGCCGAAATCCCGAAGAGTTCACCTGCGGGGAGAGTCTGGGAAGGGATATACTGTCTGTAGCTGTGCGGACCGTTCTGCTTGAGGCTTATGGACTTGCGCTGTTCGCTATTGCTAAGGCCGGTCTGAAGATTGATGACGGTACTTGCCACCGCATTGTTGAGACTGACCTGACGACCGCCGCCGTTGATGTTCACATCGATGAGAACAAGTCTGTGCTCCATCTTGAGACTGACGGAAGAAGAAGATACAGAGAGGGTCTGCGAGGTCATAAAGTCGAAGGATTTGGCGGATGCATCGTAAAGATACTCAGTCGGATTGAAATCCTTCATATAAGGATAGTAAGCATAGAAGTCAAGGGTGCCTTCCTTCGGCAGATAGACAGGTTCACCTTCAAGAAGCCATTCCCCGGAAGTGTAGGTCAGGATACGGTTATCCGCCCAGTTGCCTGATGCAGCGAGGTCGCTGCCGGAGAGAACGGCATAGACTCCCACCCTGTCGCCTTCCTCAAAGACTGAATGCAGGGAGGCATCGGTAGTCATTTTGGAACCGGAATCCACAGTAACGCTGAACTTGATTCCGGTATTTCCCGGCTCGGGCTGCTGAACGAGTGCTTCCGAACAGCCGGCCAGGCCGAGAAATGCCAATGAATAAATTGTGGTCTTGATATTCATATCAGGTTATTTGATTTTTACGCAACGTACCGGGAGGGCGTTGGCACGGGAGTGGTTGTAACTTGCATTGTGCCCTATATAAGACCCCTCATTATTGAAATTGATAAATGCAGAACAGGTTTTCAATCCCGTCGGGTCACCGCACCATAACACAGCCGCACTTCCGACTTCAAAGTAGGTGAAATCATATTTGAGACGACCGGCAGCCGGATAATTTTCTTTCAGAACCTCAACAGGTGCAGAATTCCAGAAAGAGTAAGGAGAGTTGCCGGACTCATCATAAACAGGAAGCATCCAGCCGGCAGGACAAGGGTCGTAGGCTGTCTTCTTTCTATTGGTCTTGCTTGGCCAGAAATCCGCCACATAATCCGAATCCTTTTCATTTAATGTAAGCCAGCTATAAGGTTCTACATAGCCGGGTATTTCTTTGTCATACTTTGCTTTCACAAAGACTGTCGGATTCTTTGAAATCCACCTGCACATACCTTCCTGGGGTGCACCCCAGCACTCAGTATAAGATATGTTCTTCGCCGAGCCTTTGACGCTGAGGGATTTCATAGCACCATCTGCACCAGGACCCGGGAAAGGATTGTACCTGACACCCTGATAATAGACTCCATAAGAGCCGGGATTTTTGATATCTGTGGAAGTTGCGCCAAGGTTCCTGTCCATAAACTCCAAACCGTTGGAGGCCTTATAAGATGAACCATCATAATCAGTCACCCAGATATGTACTATCCAGCGGTGCTCGCCACCGAAACGTATGCTGACAGCAGCATTTCCTGACTTTCTTTCCGCAGCTGTGACTGTAAACCATTTCTCCTGCAATTTGCTTTCATCTGTAAGAGGCAGCTGCTCATTGTTGTTGATGTTCGTCAACAAGCCTTGCTCATCCTCCCAAAGCACCTGCACGACCGTAGCTTCAGGCTTCTTTTCAGATGGCTTGTAATCACTCCACGCAGACTCCTCCCACATAGCAAACGCCTTGTAAACAGGAATATCGACGGACTCACCCGGCTTCACAATATAGCAGTTTGGAATCTGGTTGACATCAGCAATGATGCCGAGGTTATTGATCACATTGGCCTCGAACTCGATTCCGGGCTCAGCAGAAGATTTCTTCACCTCCACACCGGAAATCGCAGCTGAAATTTTGTAGGTGCCCGGTGCAACAATGGCATAATAAGTCTCTCCTGCTTTCATTTCACCGGATACGGTAACACTCGAAACTGGATCGGAGAGTTTTGTCAGTTTACCTCCTGAATATGAGAACTTGCCTGCCACGGGAGCGCCGTCTGAAGTTGAAGTGATGACAACGCTGCTGGCATCGTGAACCAGTTTGAATTTCATAGCCGAACCCACGTTGCTGAATGTCAGAGCTTTGCCATTAACCTCCAGGCACTCGCCCACCGCCACAGCAGCCTTTTCGCCGAACGAACCGGCTTTAGCCTTCTGCTCAGAAGGGATAATGAGATTGATAGCCCCAGCCTCAGATGCGAGCGCGGACTCATAAGGATAGACAGCCTCAAGCGTATATACATCTTCATCTCTGGTTGCTATAATCCCGGCGAATGCTGCCGATGCGGAAGCCTCAGTCAAACCAACGGCAGTAAATTTATACCAGCGGGAAGTGGAACCGTCATTCCATATCTTGCGGACAGCGATTTCATCACCCGGAGACCAGAGGGTCTTCACACCTGACAGCGAAGTCCTGACATCGGACAGGGAGGCGGACAGCTCAAGTTGTTCTGTGGCTTCTTCCTGTACATTGTCCTGTTCGGGTGCTGCAATTTCCTTAGTACACGCGACTCCGGCAAAGAGCATCAAAGCCGGAACCAGATATTTCATTGTCTTCATACTATTCATACAGTTAAGATTTACCATGTTACATCAATTTCTCCTCCCCAATCGTTATAGGAGCTGGCTGCCAACTCGGCAGGCTCGCTGCCTGCCATAACGGGATCAATATCAAATGCGATGCACCTTATTGCCGGTGTCTCATAAGATCCGTTCATTTGATTTGTTTTTACACTCATAATAAAAGCAGTTAATGTGTGTGTTTATATATGGTTTCAGTCAAGTTTGCCTCACCAGGCAATTTCATCAAATATGCCCGACAGGCACACGCCCAAATGATAAGGCGTTCACTAAATCACTTTCCACATCTTTTCGGGGACAATTTCATCGCAAAACCTCCTCCCGGGGCCAGATGAATCCTCAGTGGAGCAGAGTTTTTTGTCACCGTCAGACTTTCCCTTGCATAGTCGTCACCTTTTCGGTCGGCATTCACCCCGTCCCGGAACAGATCCAACAGGTATTCGCCCTCGGGCAGGAAGGAGAAATCCACATCCAGATCACGGCTGTCCCAGTTGGTCAGACCTCCCACATACCAGTCGGAACCCTTGCGCCGGGCAGTGACAATCCACTTCCTCATCCTGCCGCCCACAATCCTCGTCTCGTCCCACACCGTGGGCACAGAAGCTATGAAAGCGGTGCACTGCGGCTCCGCACGATAGTAAACGGGAGTATCGCAGAGCATATTGAGCGGAGAATCCAGCACCATATAGAGGGCCAGCTGGTGACAACGGGTGCCCTGACTCATAGGGTCGAAATAGACTGCATTGAAATTCTTGCGGTTGGCATTGTGCATAGCGCCCTGGGTGTAGTCCAGAGGGCCGGCAACCTGGCGTATGTAAGGAATTGTCACATCGTACTCCATCTGGTCGAGGTCTCTGTCGCACCATTTCATCTGCTCAAGTCCGTGCACTCCCTCAAAATTCAACACATTGGGCCAAGTGCGGTTGAGTCCTGCCGGCTTGTGGGTGCCGTGCAAATCGAGCAGGAGATGGTATTTGGCAGCGGTCTGCGCAGCCCGGTAGTTGAAGGCCGTCATCATAGCGTCGTCCCTGTCCATAAAGTCCACCTTGAAGCCCTTGACACCCATTTCCGCATAGTGGCGGCAGACATTTTCCATATCACGGTCAAAGGCATAGTAGCCGGCCCAAAGTATGACTCCAACATTCTTCTGGCGGGCATAATCGAGAATTTCCTGAAGATTCACCTCCGGATTCACCTGCATCAGGTCAGCCTTGCCGTTCACAGCCCAGCCCTCATCCATAATTATGTATTCTATACCCTGCTCCGCTGCGAAATCAATGAAATATTTATATGTCGGGGTATTCTTGCCTGCCTTGAAGTCCACACCTGTAAGATTGAACGCATTCCACCATTCCCAGGCCACCTTGCCCGGCCTTATCCATGAGATATCCTCCAGTTTGGAAGGTTCTGCCAGCAGATAGCCCAGATTGCTCGCGGCCAGGGATGCATCGTCTGAAGCAATGACGCAGATTCTCCAGGGGAAGTCCCGTTCGCCCCTGACTTCGCAGAGCCAGTTCTCCCTCTCCCTGACAAGCATCTGAAGATTGTTGTGTCCACCCTGCTCAAGTTTGGCCGGATAGTTGGCGAACATTGCCTTGAGTTCATTCTTCCCTGCCCCTTGGACAGTCAGATACATTCCCGGATATTCATTCAGATTGGTCTCGGTGATGCAAATCTTGTGTTTCCCGCTGTCGGCCACCAGGGGCAGGAAGCAGAGTCTCCCGGGATCCATTTTCGACAAGGCACAGGTTGTATAGAGGTTTTCAAAGGAGTTGAAAAACTGGGCCGGGATATTGCCGGCGTTATCCTTCACGTAAGGAACGGTCATCATATAGTCCCCGTTGAAGCGGAAGCCTGCCTGTTCCTCCCTGATTTTGAAACTCCTGTCCGAAGCATTCACGAAACGGTAGGCAAAACCGTCGTCATATACCCGGAACTCCACCCGGCATCCGTTGCGGAAATTGATGGTAATAGCGTTGTAAACCTCGGCTATGCTTTCAGCCCTGTAAAATGGTGCAGGGATGCTGTCCCTTACTGAAACGTAGCAGTGGTTCCTGATTCTGCCACTGCCCCAAATGCTGCCGTCGTCAAGTGTCAGGCCAACCGGGGTGTCGGTTATGAGCACATCCCCATCCTTGCTGACATTGAAGCATAGATTATCCTCAGCCTTGATATTCACGATTATGGAGTTGTCCGGGGACGCAAGGCTGAAATCACGCGCCTGCAAGCCCGGGACAAGGGTCATCAGGATTGAAAGTATTATTATTGTCTGGTTTTTCATTTTGCAAAATTGTACAAAGCCTATTCGTAATCGAGAAGGGCTGTGGCTGTGCAGTCGCGGTCTGCAGTGAACCTTATCCAGCGTCCGGAAAAACTGCGCGGGAAAAGTTCAGTCCAGCCGGAACCGCTCTTGAGGGTAACGGTGGAGTACTCGAACCACTCCCCGTCTCCTGTCGGATCCACCTCAATTTTCACATTGACTTCCCCTGCAGCGGAAAGTGAAAGATTGAGGGTCTTGCTATCATAACCATTGATAAGGTAAGGATCCGAAGGCACCCCTGCCTCCACCCGACTGTCTTTCCACGGGCCTCCGTGCCCCACAGGTTTCCCGAGTTTCCAGAGGTCGTCTATGGTGCCTGCCCAGACTCCTGCCTTGCCGTCATCTGTACGGATTACTCTCGGGTTGCTCCGGGCCCTGCAAGTGAGTCCGGTCATAAGCAGCATACCCCTGTAGGAACAGAAGTCATTGATTCTCAGATTATGTGAGGAGATGGGCTTGATCTTGGCAAATCCGTCGGCATTCTCGGCCGGCAGTTCGTAGAAAGTGCCGTGGCAGTTGAGCAAGTCCCTCTCAGTGACTACCTCGCGGCAGATGCGGGCAGAGCCGTCGCTGAGCGTGGAATCAAAGGCAGAATCGCCCAGCGGCAGTCTCCACCTGCGTCCCTGGTCATCAACCACCAGAACGGACTCTCCGTTGAGTTTGATGCCGTTGTCCGCAACATTGATTGCGAATTTGCCTGCGATATGCTTCCTGAGCCCCTCATCATCCACTTTAGGGAAGGAGAGGTCATCCCCGTCAAGTTCGTAGAGGCTGTCATTCACGACCATTCCCATCCTGCGGCTGTCGCTGCCCATAGAGCAGACTATTCCTCCGGTATGTTTCTCTTCGGAGATTCCTGCAAGGCCCTTGAATATATCTTCATCACCTTCGGCAAAGTCATCCGCATACACGAAGGCAACAGAAGTGCGGGCCGGGGCATCGGCCACTACCCTTATCCAGACTCCGGGATCATCCTTGCCGAATGGCACAAAGGCGGAAGATGCGGCTTCCAGTCTGGTCGTCAGAAGTTCTCTCCATTCGCCGTTGCCCTGCTCATCCACCTCGAAACGGAAGGTCAAGCACGAGTCTGATTCGTTGGATATCCAGGCGCAGCGTCTCTTCCAGCCCTCAAAAAGGAAAGGCTCGCTGCACTCACCCGCACGCACATTGTCCCTGAGCCAGACATAGCCAGAGGCATTGGCCGGACCGAGGAGGTCAGGAGTATCGACCGACGTGAACCAGAGGTTGGAATTGGATTGACCGGGGCCACCCACTCCTCCCTTTGCCTTGCGGCGGTTGAGGAATTCGTTCCTTGCAGCGTCGTCACAGCCGAATACCAGACGGTCGTGCCAGCGGGTGAAATCGCCTACGATTTTCAGGTAGGAGCTTCGCGGACGGATTCCGGCAGTATTTGCCCTGGAGAAAGTCTCCGGGAAATGCCAGAACATACCGTGCATTGTCATAAGATACTCAGGAGTATCCCCTCCCACATTCCTTATTCGCGGCCATTCGGTGTTCCAGCCGTGGGCTCCGTCGTAGGAATTGCTGGCTTTGGGCAGGCGGTAGAAGAACCATTCTCCCCCGTCCTTGAGGGCCACAAGCACCGAACGGCAGTCCCAGCCGAGTGCCCAAATCGGGTCTGTCTCCGGGTTGGGGTTGCCATCTATGCCTCCCGGGCCGGTGATTTCGGTAAACTGGTTGCGTCTCACCACTTTCCAGTCCTTTCCGTCCCATTCAGCGAGCACCCCGGATTCCACATCGAACCTTTCGAGAGCCTCAGCTGTGGCCTCCCCGTTGTTAGAGAAATACAAACATCCCTGTCCGCTGTAGAGTCCCTTGCCGTGACAGCCCGGAAGCAGGTCGTTCTGAGGGTTCACGCTCACATCATTGTGGGTCTGACCGGAGGTGCCATTGGCATCCCTATAGAGTTCCACGGCATCCAGAGTATGCACATCCACCTCGTAGAAACCTTCCTCCATTGTGGCAATGTAGATTTTGTCGGCCGGATCGGTCAGATGCCTTGCGGCACCTGTGTAGCGCCCCTGATATTTAGCATAGTCCATTGTCCGGACATTGCGCAGTGAATCAATGAAATAGGGCCCTATAACCAGTTGGCCGGACTCCTTGTGGATGAGCCTGTCCGCAGGGGTGCCACCCACACTTTCAGGACGGATTGTAAGTTTCAGAGAGTCGTTGATTTCGTAGAGTTTATCCGTGGAGCCCCAAGGCTTGTGAGGGCCATAAGTCACCACCCAGAGCCTGTCTGCCCAGGGAACCACTGCACCGGTTCCGCATTCTCCCTCGTTGTTGTAATAACCCAGGTGAGGATAGATTCCTCCGAATTCCGGCTTGTCCGTTACGATGCCATTCCCTTCCCCCGAACAGGAAACAAGGAGGGAGAGGGATGCGGCAATTGCAAATATTCTATTGTTTTTCATAGGTTTACTCTTCTACCAGGAATACTATGCTCCAAGGTTTCACTTTTGCCGTCAGCACGCTGCCTTGCGCAGAGACTTCTTTTTCGTCAAGAATGCGGTCGAGATGGCCGGCATCGAAACTGTGTCCGACAAATGTGCGGGCGGAATCGAGTGTGATGCTGAAAGCATACCAATCTGCACTGCGGTTGGTCAGAGCCACCACGAACTTGCCCTCTGGGGTCTTCCAGGCCATCACTCTGTTGTCGGCCTTTGCTTGGGCCTCTTCGACCGTGTAACGTACCGAATCCCAAGGCATATATTTGAGGAAGCCGGCAATGGGATTCCAGTTCCACCACTGCATTGTGAAATGTCCGGTTTCGAGATCAGGATAGCCGTAGGACATCTTGTCGTTCTTACCCCTGAATGTTCCCAGTCCGAAGCCGTCCCTGTTTTCCCCGTCAGACACTGGCTTGAGCACGTGGAGCCAGTACCACACCGGTGCGTCCAGGAAGGTCATCCAGTTCATTATGGACTGGGCCGTGTTCACCATAAGCCATTCCTTGCTGTTGTTCTTCATATGGTCCGGCATATATTCGAACTCGTTGTTGTAAATCGGCTTGCCCAGACTGTTGCTCTGATAGTTGGCCGCCCTGTTCATCACATTGTCGGAATTGTCACCTATTCTGTGATATACCCAGGCATCCACGTATTGCAGGTATGCACTGTTTTCAGGTTTGCTCAATTCCGTCGCGTAAGCACTGACGTTGCCGTTGCAACTGTCGAGTATGATTTCGATGGAAGGGTCCAGGGCCTTGATTTTGGGAGCAACGCTCTTGAACACGTCCACATAGACATCGGGTTCATAATGGCAGGACGGATAACCCGTGTCACCGTAATTCGGCTCGTTCTGGAGGCCCCAGGTACAGACTTTCATACCGTTCTGCTGAAAATACTGTATATCCCTGACCATTGCGTCCGAGAATTCGTCAAGAAACTCCGGCTCAGTGCTCTTGACCACACCTCCGACCAGGCTGCTGTTGGACTTCCAGTATGGGGCCGGAGACCAGTACTCCAGAGAAATGCCTTCAACCTGCGCCTGGTTCATCATCTGCACCAGGCCTTCGAGCTGTCCTTCGTAACGGCTGACATAGTTTTTCCTGTCTTCGGTGAGTCCTCTGAACCAGAGTCCCACCGCAAGACGCATATACCTGAATCCCTTGAGCACTTCCCCGTTAAGTCTGGTCCTCTCTTCGGGGAGAAGTTCATAAGGCACTCCAGCGACCGGATCGCTTTCGTTCCATCCCGGGCCGTAACTGTCGGATTGGATTTCAAAACCCAAGCCCCTGATGGTCTGGTGAGCATCTGCTGCCGAGGTCTTGAGAGCGTAGGTGCCGACGTTCATACTTTCCGGGACCGTAATCACCTCCTCTTCCTGTGGATTGTCTTCTTCAATGACGTGATTGTAGGTGAGGTATTTCTCCTTGATGCAGGAGGTCAGTGCAAGCGCTCCCGCTATGGCAAGCATAAGGTTCATATTGATAGTATGGCTGATTTTCATATCGTTGCTGTTAATAATTGTCATTTTGTCCGAGGAAAGGATTTGTGAGAACTTCCTGGGAAGGTATTGGCCAGAGATAGTTCTTGCTTGCATCGAAGTTTCTCTTGGAAATGATTTTGCAAAGTCCGTCTTCGTAAAGTCTGCTGAAATCCGCAATTCCGTCTTCATCGATTTCGGGAACGTAGGCAAAGAACCAGTTGCCGTCATCGCAGAGTTTCTTGAGTCCGGTGTTGTCAAGCAGTCCATAGTTCGGCTGATTGAGGGCCTTTTCAGCAAGTTTCCACCGGAGCAAATCCATATACCTGAGTCCCTCGTAGGCCAGTTCCATTCTGCGTTCCAGACGGACAATTCGCCTCATCTCGTCCTGTCCCAGTGCCGTTACGGCCGGATAGGCAGAGGTCTGGGACAGCTGCACCCCGTAGGCTCTTGCCCTGACGGAATTGATGGCATTCAGAACGGAAGCATCGATTTGGCCGAGTTCGATTTTGGCCTCGGCATAGATCAGGAGTACCTCCGCATAGCGTATGAACACATAGTCGGGAGCCACCTTGAAGGTCTGGTTGTTCACCCAGTCCTCATCGACACCCTTCTTGCGTACGAGTCCGTTGAAGGAGGCATACATACTGTTGCTGTTGCAGTCGAGGTTCTTGATCTGCTTGCCGGTGATGTTATTCATCACATTGAAGGAATAAGGGTTGGGGTCGTAAATTACGCCGAGATGTTCGGTACCGAATTCTGCAATCGTGGCGGCACAGCGTGGATCACGGTTCTCGAAAGGCTTGTGAGGATTGAAGAGAGGACTCTCGTCTATGGGCTTGCCGTCCCTGCAGAGGAAGGAGCAGAAGAGCTCCCAGGACGGATATTCGGAAGCATATCCGCCACGGTTTCTGGTACAGTAACCCATTACATTGCCGGGGTCGAGAGTGATGTCCAGGTCCACCGAACGGGGCCAGGAGAGGATGTTCTCGGAGGCGTGCGCAGTGGAAGCAAGGAAGAGTTTGGAGAATTCGGGATAGAGCTCATAGACTCCCAGATCCATACATCTGCGGGCTGCATCAGCCGCAATCTGCCATTTTCCGTTGAAGAGAGCATATCTGGCCTTGATTGCAAGTGCGGCACCCCTTGTGGCAAGTTCCACCGAACCGGTGTAGGATACGGGCAGGTCGGCTGCTGCTGTTTCCAGGTCCGCATAGACCTTTTCGAGTATTTCAGACTTGTCTGTCCTGCCCATACGGAAGGCCTCCTCAATGGATATTTCCTTGTCCACATAGACCACATCCCCGAAATAGGTCGTGAGTATGCAGTACTGCGCAGCTCTGGCCACGAGTGTCTGTGCCCTGTACAGCCGGACTTTCTCCTCGGAGATGCCGAGCCTTTCCTGGGCATTGTCGAGATTTGCAAGTATGGTATTGGCCCGGGCTATGGCCTTGTAGCAGTTCTGCCACCTGTTCTTGACTTCGGAGGATTCACCGTTGATGGTGCCTCCGGTAATAATATTCAGATTGGAACGGCTCTGGTGGTCGTCTGCCCAATAGTCATTGTCGAGTGGCCAGAAAACAGTCCTGTACAGTCCCCGGATGGACATTACCATCTGATCCTCTGTCTTGTACCAGGAGTCGTTGGATCCGGTGTCCAGCGGGTAGAGGTCGAGCTTGCTGCAGGAACAGAGACAGAGTGCGATTATTGCCGGAATAATATGTCTTTTCATACCTTTCAGAATTTGATGGATATACCTCCGAGGACAGAGGTGGTGATAGGATAGGCGGAAGTGCCCTGCTCCGGATCCCATCCACGAGGGAAGCGGCTGAGGCAGAATATATCGTTTGCACTGACATAGAAGCGCAACTGCTGTATGAAGGCTTTCTTGGTAAGATGCTCCGGCAGAGTATATCCCAGGGTGATGTTCTTGAGCCTGAAATATTGTCCGTTGAAGAGCCAGAAGTCAGACATACAGTAGTTGTAAGATGCCTGGGCAGTGGTAAGACGCGGGTACTTGGCCACGGCGTTCTGCTCCGGAGTGTTGTAATTGCTCCAGTATCTGCCGTCTATGATGGCCGGCATATTTCCGAAAGCATCCCTCATAGGCTGCACCATTTCAGGCTGGAGCCTGCACAGCTGGTAACCGATGCCCTGGAAAACGATGTTCAAATCCAGTCCCTTCCAGGCCATATTGATGTTGCCGGCATATTGGTAGCGCGGCTGAGAGTTGCCCAGAAGCACCCTGTCCTTGTCCGGAGATACGGGTGAATTGTCGTTCGGGTCCGCCTTGAGATATTTGATGTCACCCGGCATTACGCTGCTGTTCATCACAGGATAGGAGTTGATTTCATCCAAACTCTGGAAGAGCCCGTCGGTCCTGTATCCGTACCACTCGTTGTAATAGCTTCCAATCTTGTTTATCTGGTCTCCGATAAATTCGCTGCCTCCGAGGTAGCCCATCTTGGACACATAATCGGAGAGATTGGCCGATATTCCATAGAAGAAATCCCCAATAGAGTCTTTCCAGCCCAGTTCCAGTTCAAATCCGGTGGTCTGCATCTTGCCGGTATTCTGATTCGGGTTGTCATAGCCCACATAGTCCGGGATGTCAATCATCAGAATCATATCGTCGGTAATCTTGTAGAAATAGTCCGCTGAAAAGTTGAGCCTGTTGTCGAACATTCCCAGGTCGAGTCCCACTCCCCAGGACATAGTCTTTTCCCAACTTATATCCCTGATTGCATATTGCCACTGGGCCGCGGTCATATAGGAAGAGGCCGTGGCTCCGTTATAGAAAAGCTGCTCGGTGTATGCCAGCATAGGCAGATAAGGATAGTCGCCAACACGGTCGTTGCCGAGAGTACCGAAAGATGCGCGGAATTTCAGAAAACTCAGAGGACGTATGTCCAGATTGCGCATAAAATTCTCTTCGGTGAGCACCCAACCCGCAGAAACGGAAGGAAACCAGCCTGCCCTGTACTTGCTGTCAAAACGGGAGGATGCATCCATACGGACATTGGCCTGGATAAGATAACGGCTGTCGTAGCTGTACATAGCACGGGCGAAGAAGGAACGGTAGCTGCGGTGGGAAGCGGTGCCGTCATTGAACTGATAGTCAAGCGGGCCCCTGTCCAGGTAAGGATAGTCCTCAATGACATAATTGTCCCTTGCAGCGGTAAGACTCTCGGTCTTGTAATAGTTGTCCTCATATCCGAGCATAGCACTCACGCTGTGCTTGCCGAAGACATTGTCGTAATTGGCGAAAATCTGTGTGGTGAGACTCAGCGAAGAAGAACGGCTCTCGTCCAGCCTCGTCGCAGAATGTCCGCCTATGGTGCCCACGAACTCATCCGGATTGTCAGCAGAATAGTATTCGATTTTCTTCGAGAAGGACTTGCCTTCATAGACATTGTAGATGGGAGCGAAGATTGCTGAAATCTTGAGGCCCTTGACCGGGGTTACATAGACTCCCACCTTGCCTCCTGTCTGGCTGTAAACATCCTTCTTCGTGCCTCCGTACATAAGAGCGGCATAAGGGTTGTCACCGGACTTTCCGCTGGCTATGCGTCCGTCGGACCAGAGAGCCGGATACACCGCCGGGAAGAGATAGACATTGTACATCGGATCGGATACCGGGCTCGTGGACTCGCTCCTCTTGAAGTTGATGTCGAAGGTGCCTGAGAGATATTTGTTAACGGTGATGTCGTTGTTCATCCTCGCGGTGAAACGGCGATAATCCTTACTCTCGTAAAGTCCGCCCACCTTGTCATAACCGAGGGTAGCTTTGGTTCTGACGTGCTTCGTGCCTCCGGATATGCTGAAATTGTGGGTCTGCTTGGTGGCATATTTCTTCACGATCAGGGACTGCCAGTCAGTGTCCGGATATTCGTCGGGCATATTGGCGTGGTACCTGTCGTAATTTTTTATGACAGAGGATGCGTAGAGGGGGAACTTGTCTTCACCGTTGCCGTTGTCATTCCATTTGAGCTCATTGCACATCTGCATATAGCGTTTCACGTCGACATAGTCAGGCATTTCGGTAGGAACATCGAAACCGTATTCGAAGTTGTAGTCCATTGAAATCCTATCGGTCTTGCCCCTCTTGGTGGTGATGAGTATGACTCCGGCGGCTGCTCTGGAACCGTAGATGGATGCGGAGGCCGCGTCCTTGAGGGCTGTGAGGCTTTCCACATCGTTAGGGTTGACGTCATTGATATTGTCCACCGGCACTCCATCCACAATTACAAGCGGACTGCTGTCACCTATGGTCGTTATACCCCGGACCCTGATAGTACTTTGTGCACCAGGGGCGCCGCTGGAACGGGTAACAGTGACTCCGGGCATAGAACCTTGGAGGGCAGTTGAGAGCTGGGAAACCTTCCTGTCGGTGATTTTGTCCCCGGCGATTGAACTGACGGAACCGGTGAGGTCCTTTTTCTGCATAGTACCGTAACCGATGACGACGACCTGCTCAAGTTCTTCGGTGTTGCTTTCAAGCCGTACGTTCACTTCAGCCTTGTCGGTGAGGCGGACTGTCTTGTCTATGCAGCCGAGGAAGGAGAAAACGAGCACGTCGCCGGGACAAGCTTCCATAGACCAGTGGCCGTCAATGTCTGCTACAGTGCCTTCTGCTGTGCCCTGCCTGAGGATCCCCACTCCGGGGAGCGGAACATCCATATTGTCCGTTACCGTACCTTTGTAGAGGATGGTTTTGAGGGACGCACCGGAGGCTTGTCCAATGGCTTGGGCAAGGATGATGTGGTTGCCGTCCTGCTTCCAGCTGATGCCTGACGGTTTCAGGAGTTTGTCCAAGACTTCGGGCAATGCCTCATTGGAGACATTGATGCTGACTTTCTTACCGACATCAACTTTGTCCTTGTTGAAAATGAAATGGATGTCTGTCTGCGATTCAATCGCCGGCAGAATTTTGGAAATGGGCGTGTCGGAGAATTTCAGACTTATTCTCTCATCTTTTGCATACCCGCTCAGGCAAATCAGCAGAGCAGACAGGCAAAGCGCCAATCTTCCAAGACGATGTTTTTTAGTCATAGAATGTGGTCGTTGTGGTTTATAAAGGTTTGGAATATACCCAAAACATAGATTAGGCGAATAAGCCAGGAACGACCACATTCCAATATTGAAAAATCACCTCACATCGACTTCGGCCTCCAGCAGGATGTCACGGGAGGATGAGCCGACCATAATCCTGAACTTTCCCGGATTGACCCTCCAGTCGTGGATATCCTCGTCATAATAAGCGAATGATGTGCGCGGAAGGTGGACGGTGACTGCGGAGGATTCGCCGCGAGGGAGGCTGACTTTGCTGAACCCCTTGAGTTCCTTAAGCGGACGGGGTACACAGGGCTGCAGTTCCCCCACATAGACCTGAGCCACTTCGGATGCATCGTGTTTCCCGGTGTTGGAGAGACGGAAGCTTATATCGAAACCGTCCCCGGCTTCTTTCACAGAGAGATCTGAATAGGAGAAGGTGGTGTAAGTGAGCCCATAACCGAAAGGCCACAGGGGTTCGGTACCATTGCGGTCGTAACCACGGTACCCTGTAAATACTCCTTCGGAATAGGTGACATATTTGTTGGTGAATCCCCTCACGGAATGAGGCTCACCGGAATAATAACTTTGAGCACAAGGATTGTCCTCAATTTTGTTTTCAATGCTTACAGGAAGGCGTCCGGACGGGGAAAACTGTCCCGCGAGCATTCTTGCAAGGGCAAGACCGCCCTCCTGTCCAGGGTACCAGCCCATAATGATTGCAGAGGCTCTGTCCTTCCATCGGCTCATATCCACTCCGCCTCCGGCATAGACAACGACTATAACTTTCCTGTTGTGGTCGAGCATATACTCTATGAGTTCATCCTGTCCCTCAGGCAGGGAGAAGCTGCGGTCGCTGTCTTCCTTTTCACTGTTGCGGTCAAATCCCACTGCCACAATCACTGCCGAAGCCTCTTCTATGGTTTTGCGGTTCTGTTCGGATGCATAGTCTCCGCCCACGAGGGATACCGGGTATTTCGGGCCGAGCGTCTTCAAACCTTCATAGAGGGAAATGGAATAGATCGGGCTGACTGTTCCGCTTCCGCCTCCGCATGGAATACGGTCAGCGTGCGGACCTGCGACTACTATGTTCTGCCTGCGGCTGCTCTTGAGAGGAAGCACCCCGTCATTTTTGAGCAGGACAGCACTCTCAGATGCCATACGGTAGGCCACTTCGCGGGAATAGAGATTGTCTTCGGCTATGGTGCTGTCCTTCTGAGGTCTGTCAAAGAATCCGAAAGCAATCAAGGTCTGGAGTATGGTCTGGACTTTCGCATCGATTTCCTTTTCTCTCACCACACCTGATTCCACAAGGGGCTTTATGTCCTTGTAGTTCAGATAGTATCCTCGGGACATCTCGAGGTCGAGACCACTTTTGACGCAACCGAGTGTGGAATAGGTGGAGGTCCAGTCGGACATCACTATGCCTTCAAATCCCCAGCTGTTTTTCAGGACATCGGTTATGAGCCATTTGTTTTCCGCTGCGTGGACATTGTTCACGAGATTGTAGCTGGTCATCACCGAACCGACTCCAGCCTCCTGGACGGCCGCCCGGAACGGAGCAAAATAGATTTCGTTCATTGTGCGTTCATCTGCGTCGGAACTGACACTGTGGCGGGAGTATTCCTGATTGTTGAGGGCAAAATGCTTGATGGTCGCCATCACTCCCAGGGACTGGACTCCCTTGATGTAATTGACAGCCGCACGGGAAGCAAGGAAGGGATCTTCGCCCATATATTCGAAATTGCGGCCGCAGAGAGGACTTCTGTACATATTGACCCCAGGGCCCAGCAGGATGTGCACTCCACGGGCCCTCGCATCCTGGCCCAAAGCAACACCCATTTCATAGATTGCATCTTCGTTCCAGGTGGCTGCGGCAGCGATTCCGCAGACGAAAAGAGTGCTTTTGGTGTTATTCCTCACGCCCTGTGGGCCGTCTGCCATTCCTATTTCGGGAATGCCGAGACGTTCTACGGGCCTGATGTGGAATCCGTCACGATAACCACCGAGGTAATTGCATTTTTCCTCAAGCGTCATTTTGTTCACCAGTTCCGCAGCCCTGGCCTTGTGTTCCGGTGTGATGGTTTGTGCAGATGAAACTGCTGCCGCCGACAACAGAAGTGCCGAGGCAATGATACTTACTTTAGACATATACTGTGGTTAATGGTTTTTTCTTTTTATACGGCGTTTGAAAACCATTTTTCCACAACTACCTGAAATCAAAAGAAAAACCGGAATTACAGCAAACTGCAATCCCGGTTTTTGAAGTTCCAGAAGCCGGAAGATTATTTCAGGACGATTTCTACGACGGTTTTGCTGTCTGCCGAGGTTTCCGGGAGGGAAATCAGGGCGGCGGTGTCCTTGTTCTCGAATTCGCAAGGCTGGCCGTCAACCTTGACTGAGGATGCTGCCATTCCTTCAAGAACTATGGAGTAGAGCCTTGTCGCAGGGGCTGCGTGATATGAGCCATGGCGCGGATTTATTACCACACGCAGTGTCTTGCCCTTCACGCTCTTCTCAATCAAGGTGGTGGCATAATCGGTGTCGTAGGCCTGGCTCACACCGTCATCTTCATAGTGTGTGTAACTTGCCCTGGATGAACCCGGAACTATGAGCAGACGCAGACGGTTGTCCTGCTGCTGAAGATTGCATATATCCTCGGAAGCAAGCGGAATTATGGCACCTGAACGCACGTACCAGGGATTCTCGTCGATTGCATAGTACAAAGTCTTGACAGAGCCTCCCTTGTGCATACAATGGTGGGCCATATCATACCAGTCGTTGCCGGACGGGAACCACATCTTCCTTTCGGTCTTGCCGGTCTCCGGATCAAGCGGCTGACAGAGCACTGTGGCCAGAATATTGTCCCCGAAGAAATACTCCTCGTGGCAATCGTAGGCCTTCTGCTCCTCAGGATAGTAGTAATAGAGAGGGCGGCAGATGGATACGCCTGTGTCAAATGCCTGACGAGCAGCATCATAGATATAAGGAGTGAGGCTGTACCTGAGCCGGATTGCCTCCTTCATATACTCATAATGGGTCGGATAGGCCCAGATTTTCCTTTCCTGGCTTGGGGACGGGGAAGAGTGCGTCTTGAAAATCGGAGTGAAGACTCCATATTGCAGCCACCTGGTGTACATCTCCGGATTTGCGTCGTGATAGGACTTCTGCATATGACCTCCTATGTCGTGGCCCCAGTAGCCGTAGCCCACGTTGGAAGCCGTGGAAGTGAAATACGGAAGCATTGCGAGTGCGCTCCACTCGTCGAAGGTGTCTCCTGAGAATCCGAGCTGATAGCGGTGGCTGCCCAGTCCTCCCCATCTGTGGTAGATGAACGGACGGTCGGCCTCCTTGCCCTTGTATGCGGACTGGCGCACCTTGTCGTTGAAGAAGGTCCAGTTGAGCCAGAAGGTATTGCTCAGGTCCTTGACGTACCTGCTTTCCATCCATTGCTGCCAGTCAAGCCACCAGAAATCCACTCCCTGCTTCTCGAGAGGATGGATTACGCTGTTGAAATAGGCATCTGCCCAGGCCTGCTGGCTCATACGGAAAGGTACTGGAGCATTGTAGCCCGGTTTGCCGGCTGGTTTGTCAACTCCCTGATACTTATATTGTTCCTCGCCATAGACATATTCTTTCGGACCGTCGTAATCCTCTCCGGCACGGCTGAGATAATCCTCCCGGAAAGCCTCGTAGCAATCCTCATAAGGGCGTATTCCGGAAGCCGGATGCAGATTGAGGGAAGTCTTGTAGCCGAGGGAGTGAAGTTCCTTGAGGAAGCCTTCCGGGTCAGGGATAAGGTCGTGGTTCCAGGAATAGCCTGTCCATCCGCGGCCCTCTCCGAATTCATCCCGGCCTTTGCGCTTTTCCATTTCGTGCCAGGTGAGGTGCCAGTCCATATCCACTATGAAAACGTCTGCAGGTACTTCGTGGCTTCGGAGTTCGTTGGCGATTTCGAGCAGCTGATCATCGGTGTAGGCAAAATAGCGGCTCCACCAATAGCCGAAGGTGTATTTCGGAGGAAGAGGGATTTGGCCCGCAACTTTGGTAAAATCGGCAAGGGCAGCGGTGTAGTCGTGTCCATAGGCAAAGATATAGAGGTCCTGCCTGTCTCCTTCCGGACGCTCCACCACCCATTCGCCCCAGTCGGAGCTGTTCTTTTCGAGCAGATGGCGCTTGCTTTCGTCCACTATTGCCCAGCCGTCCCGGGAGATTATTCCGTCTTCGAGTTCTAGGTCCAGATTGGTCCTGCTGCTGCGGCTCCATCTGTTCAGAACCCCCGGCTTTACGAGGCCTTCGATTTCATCCAAGGTTCTGGTGGTGCCTTTCAGGTTGCCTGTGGAAGCTGTGCCCGGGGTCCACTTGACGGTCTTGCCGTTCAGGCGGAAACTTACGCTGAGGTTGTCCTGAGCAAACTTGCCTTTGCCGCTATAGTTCAAAGTGAGGACGGCTGTCTTTACGGTCACGGACTCGGCCTTGCGGGAAACCGTGAATGCGGGCACATCCAGACGGCGGTTGATTATGGCAAGGGAGGCGCGGTCTTCGAACTTTCCGTCTTCGGACCATTCCATCCTTATCAGACGGTCGGTCAGAACTGTGAAACGGGCGTTGCCGCATACGACTTCGGCCTTCGGATCGGCCTTGGGGTTGGTGTCATTTGCGGACAGGAGGGCTGCTGTGAGGCAGAATGCGGTTAGTAGCAGGGATAATCTCTTCATGTTATTATTACAGTTTATCAATTCATATTCGGATTCGGATTGCCGGTCAAGGCCGGCGACTATATGGCGATGGAAAACCGCTTTTCCACACAGTCACAAGCACCTATATCCAAAACCGGTGCAAATATAGTAATCCTCAAACAATAAGTTGCATCATCTTTGAAAATCTTTTCGGTCCATATTTCCTCCCTCATCAGTCACATAGCTACGGCTATGCTCCTTCTTCGGGTGAAAATCTGACCTCGAAAATCTAATTCAAATCTGACGCAAATTATTGTTTTCGTATTACTTAGTAAAAAGATATGAATCAATACCTGTGATAAGGCTCAGACATCACGTGGAGGGTGCGAGGAATCCATACACGGTAGCGTCCGTGCGGGTCCCAGTCGTTGCCGGCAGAAGCGAAGTCGCAGAAATGAATCAGGCGCACAGCCTTTTCCCTGTCGTCTTCCAGATTGGCTCCTAGAATCATAGGCACCTGGAGGTCCAGCCAGCAGAAGGAGTCTTGGGCAAAAGCGGGCACTGCAGCGACACAACCATTCTCATCCGTCTTTATTACAGCACTTTCGTCCACAAATCCGTCTCCGAAACGGCTGTCCCTTGCAAACACCAGCGGGCCGCGGACCACAGCCTGCATATTGTTCAGTTCGACCACCCTGGTCTTCATTTCCATATCTATTTCCACCACATCACCGCTCTGCCATTTGCGGGAAATCTTCACGAAGCCGTTTTCGGCTGCACAAGCGCAGGTCTCCCCGTTCACAGTCACGGCAAAGCTGCCTTCAGACCAGGACGGAACCCTCAGGGCGAGGCTGAACTCCGAAGCTTTGCGGGCATCGAGACTCAAGCGGACCTTTCCGTCCACGGGATAGCCTGTCTCCACCTTCACCTGCACAGATTTGCGGCCAATGGACAAAGATGCCTCCATAGGCAGATAGAGATTGACTGACAGGCAGTTGTCCTTGAAAGTCAAGGCAGTTTTCGGAATGAGCGCATAACCCCTCGGGCCATTTGCATTGCAGCAGTTGATGCACATTCCGCACTGCTCTTCTCCCTGAGAACGGTGACCTTCAAGAGGACTGTACTTTGAAATCTGTGTGCCGTCATCTTTCATTGCCGCCATAAGGGCGTTGTACATAGTCCTCTCGAATTGGTCAGCGTAAAAAGAATTGCCCGTTTTATCCAGCAGCCTTGCGCAGAACTGCATCCAGGTGAAAGTCACGCAAGTCTCCATTGTATGGTAGGTCGGGATGGTCTGGCGTTCCCTGCCCATATACCAGCACTCGAATGCTGCACCCGAGCCTGCTATGTTTATTTCATCCCGGACTATGCTCTCGACTGTTTTTTCAGCCGCTGTAATATATTCCTGATTGCCCGTAACCGATGCCAATTCCACCAGTCCCTCATAGCAGGACATCATCTCATAGGCCTTCATTCCGTTTGTGAAAGACCACCATTGCTTCGGGAAAGCCGATCTCTGCGACACGGGCACCCCATTCAAAGCCTTGGTAATCAATTGAGAGGAGCCCTCACGCTCTATGCTTTCCACAATGCTCAGCGCGAAATCCAGATATTTACGGCAGCCGGTCTCCTTATATAGATAGACAACAGGCTCCAGCACCGAACAACTTGCCATTCCGAAATAGTTTCCGGTCTTCGCGATGTCAGTATTCCTCTCATTCAAGTCGTTGATAAGGCAGTCGATGGACTTTGCGGCAGCCTCAAGCACAGGCTTTTCTCCGGTGAGACGATAGTAGGAAATCAGAGCAAGGGCCGTGTATTTCCTGCCCCAGATATCCCAAGCCTTAAGCCTTTTATCGGGGGCATAATTGCCTATGTATCCGTCAGGCTCCTGAGTGGCCGTCAAATCGTGGATGCCCTTAGAAATCTTCTCGAGCAAAGCCGGGTCGCCGTTGTAGCGGTACATATCCATAGCCCCGAGCATCCATTTGCCTATGAACTCCGTGCTCCAGGACCAGGTGTCGTTCTTGTGGCGGAAAGGTTCCACCAGCTCGTCCACATTCTCCTGCATTATCATTCCGCTGTTGCACAGGTCTATACGGGACCCGATGTAACCGCCGATCTTGATTCCGCTCACGGCCTCAGGTACATTATTTACGCACTTTCGGGCAGACTCTCCGGGAACATTGGAGGCATTCAGACTTAAAGACAACAGGGCAAGTGCTGCCACTGAGTTCACAATATGGGAATACTTCATTCTTCTTGACAATTTTTCGTAAAGTTAATCTTTATTTCGCAAGCAGGGCAATGGTTACTTAGGCAACCCGAAAACATCGGACAGCTCCTGCATCTGCTCTTCGGTCATACCATCCGGGACAAAACCCATATTGCGGGCGCTGATGTAAATCTGGGCAGCCTTGTTCAGCACGTCCACCTGGTCAAATGCCGACATGATGTCCGTGTCCACAGCAAAGACCCCGTGTTTCTCCCACATCACCACATCGTAGTCGTCGTCGATTGCGGAAATGGTGGCATTAGCCAGTTCCACGCTGCTCGGAAGCATATACGGCACCATACCCAGTCCGCGTGGACAGAAAGCCTTGGTCTCCGGAATCATAGACCAGAGGAGCTTGGTCGCCACATCCTTCTCCATATACTTTTTACTGTGGGTAAGTGCCACAAGCTCAATGGGATGAGTGTGGAGGGAAGCCCTGTACGGGGAACCTTTTGCAAGAAGGTAATTGTGCACGCTCAGATGGGACGGAAGTTCGGAGGTCGGCATCACAAGATTGTCGGCCACGATTTCGTAATGTGCGCAGTCGTCTGTGATGCGGATGATGCTGCCGTTTGCCATAGGGTCACGGGCAAGGTCGCGCATCCTCTTCTGGGTGCCCTTGCAATAGAACCAGCAGCCTTTCAGATGGGACAGTTCCACCCCTATCGGGAAAGCCTCTGATATTGCCGGAAGTTCACGCATTCCGTCATCCACATACTCGGTGACATTGACGGTGATATTTCCGCCGTTGCGCTCGGCCCAACCTTTGGTCCAAAGGTAGCCGGCTGTTTCTGCAACCTGCCATACGGCGGCTTTGAGGGCAGGTCTGGAATCAAGAATAGACATATATTTTACACTACTACTTTAACAATTCCGGCAGGAAAGAACTGATTATCAGCACCGCAATACCGGTCAGGAGCACAGCCACGGTCTTGCGGGAACAGCCCTTCCATTCTTTGAGTATTATGCCCCAGACGTTGGAGAAAGTCACGTTCAGGGCCATAAGTATGCACCAGCTGAAAGTCATCAAAGACTCGGAGGAGGTGAGGAAACCCTTGCCCAGGCTCAGACCAAAGAACTGGCTGTACCAGAGCAGACCAGCGAGTGCGCAGAAAAGCAGGTTCCCGGCCCATACCTTCCCGTTGGCATAGTCCCCGAAGGTCTTGTTGCGGGCATTCTGGAAGAGGCAATAGGCGGCATTGGTCAGGAAGCCTCCGAAAGTCACGAGGAAGGTGGCAGGAAGGGTCTTGAATATGTCCGCGGTCGCATCCCCGAAATTCAGCGGCTCACCGAAGCCGAGGCCTATGTTGAAGCAGGCACTCATAAATCCGGCAGACAGAGCCACCAGTATTCCTTTAGGGAAATTGAAGTCCTTGACTGCCTCCTTTTTGGCTTCTTCGGACAGGCCCTTGGATTTCAGATGTCCGGCCACTCCTATGATGGCAATGCCGATGAGAGTGGCAATCACTCCGCAAATCACCGAAGCGGTCAGGTCTCCCGGACGGCCCAGGAAGAGAGGTGTGAGTATGGTCCCGAGTCCCGCACAGGTACCCAGGGCTATGGACTGGCCCAAAGCCACTCCGAGATAACGCATCGAAAGGCCGAAAGTCAGTCCGCCCACGCCCCAGAGCATACCGAAGACCACTGTCAAGGCTGTCTCTCGCGGATAGCAGGCGTAGAGGCCGAAAAGACTGGCGTCGGACGGAACGGCAAGCATTGCTCCGGCGAAAGGGAAAATGAGCCACGCAAACAGGCCCTGCACCAGCCAGAAAGTCTCCCAACTCCAGGACCTAATTTTGCGGATGGGAACATAACTACTTGACTGGCAGAACGCTCCCACCGCGATAATCAATAAACCGAACAGAATTTCCATAGTCTATCTTTTGGACAGTACATCCTTTTCGTAGGCCTGCACATCTGCAATGAAATCGCTGCCCACAGGCACTGAATTGCGCAGACAGAACTCGTCATAGACGGCATTCCAAGGAAGTGCCTTTGCCTCTTCCATAAGGGCAAGCACCTCGAAGTGGCGGTCCTCAAGTTCATATTTGGAAATCAGTTCCCTCGGCTCGAGAAGGGCGCGAAGCATACATTTCTGAGCTGAACGGGTGCCGATGATGTATGCACCGATGCGGTTGATGGAACCGTCGAAGAAGTCGAGTCCGTAATGTACGCGGCCGAGGGCATCCGCACGCACGATTTCGCTGAAGAGTTCCTGGGTCGGGTCGTCCATAATGGTCACGTGGTCGGAGTCCCAACGTATAGGGCGGCTAACTTGGAGCATCAGCTCGGGCACATAGCAGAGCAGGGCCGAAACCTTGTCCGCAGGGATTTCGGTAGGGTGATAGTGGCCTGTGTCAATGGTCGGAATCTTGCCGTTCTGTGCTGCATAGGCAGTGTAGAAATCGTGGGAGCCCACTGTGAAACTCTCCAGTCCTATGCCGAAGACCTTGCCCTCGATGCAGTCCTTCATATCGGTCTTGGACTCTGCAAAGATCTGGTCCAGAGAGTCTTTCAGGAGGCTGCGGTAGAGATAGTGGTTCACGGAAACGTCCTTGCATCCGTCGTGTACCCAGAGGTTCATAATGCAAGGATCCCCCTGAGCCTTGCCCATTGCGTCGGCTATGTCGCGGCAACGCTTGGTGTGCTCAATCCAGAACTCGCGGA
>JALFGP010000137.1 GCA_022777205.1 Rikenellaceae bacterium | reverse complement strand
CTCTTTGAGATAAATCTGAACCAGTCCCCTGTTGAACCAGGCATCCCCCAGATACGGATATTGGGAAATGGCCTTGGAATAGGCCTCTATGGCCTTCACATAATCGGAGGAAAGGCAGAGCAGATTGCCCAGATTATAGTTCAGATAAGGCAGGTCGGAGAGAATCTCAAGAGCTTCATTAAGGTCATCGATGGCAGAGGAATAGTCATAATGGAGAGAAACCTGGTCCTTCACCCTCGCCCTCGTGTTGCCGGAATCATCCAAGGAAAGGGTCTGGACATTGTTTTCCATACTGGAGATGAATTCAATCATATCAGCCCTCAGCACGGCGCGGTTCATCAGGTAGAAGGCTTTGTAATAATTCTCAAAAGAAGACTCCGGTTGGGCAGAAATGGCCCGGTCATAATGCATAAGAGCCGCATTGAAATGCTTGCTTGCTGTCTCGTCCAGGGCCTGTGAAAACTCATACATTGCCAAAGAAAGACCTTCAGCGGAAGCCGTCAAACCCCGGGACTCAGCAGACGAAGGTCCGTCTATTTTAAGATTGCCTCCGGAATCCTGGACAAAACGCTTGAGCAGAGGATTTTCGTAGATATGGGAAATAGTGGAGTTGGTCGCCTGCTCGGATTCGGTCTTGACAAACCGCATCAGAGGGCGCAGTTTCACGTCCACATCCCTATGCTGCAGCATTTCGTCGTTGAAATCCTTTCGCGCAAAGTCGGCATCCAGAGCAAGCAGGGCTGAAAAGCGTGCCGAAGTGTCTGAAAGGGACATCTTCCCGTCATCCTGACTCTTGCGGTATTCCTCCACCTTGCGTTTGGCCGTTTCGTAATCCTCCTTAGACTCTTTTGTCATTCCCAGCATATTCTTCACATAGGAACGGTTCATATAGGCCTTGGCGAAGTCCGGATAGAGTTCGATGGCGTTGTCGTAATCCTCGAGAGCATCCCTGTACATACCCAATTCTATAAGAACCGAAGCCCTGTTGAAATGTGCCAGGACATTGTCCGGATTGATGTTCAGAACCCTATCCAAGTCCGCAAGAGCCGCTTCGAAATTCCCCAGCTGGGCCAAAATGAGGCCATGGTTGTAGAGGGTAAGGGCGTTGCCGGGCTCATCCTTCAGGACTCTGTCGAGGTCTGCAAGAGCCTCACGGTAATTCTTTGATTCATAATGGAGTATAGCCCGGTTGAAATAGGCGAAGGTATTGGTGGTGTCAATGGAAATGGCCTTGTCCATATCCTTGATGGCCAAGTCGTTTTTCTTCTGGGCGGCATACAGGCGGCCCCTGCGCACGTAGCCTTCCGGGTCGAAACGATCCAGACGGATGGCCTTGTTGTAGTCGTTAAGGGCTTTGAGGGTATCTCCGAGGAAAAGATAGGAGGCTCCTCTGTTGAGATAGGCAGACGGGTCTTTTGGCTCCTTGCGTATGTATTTGTCGAAATCGCTGACCGCAGCTTCGAAATTCTGCGAAAGGAAATGTGTGACACCCCGGCTGAAGTACAGGCCGGTATAGCCCGGCCGAAGTTCTATGGCCTTGTCTATGTCATTGAGAGCGGCTTCATAATTACCTGAGCGGCTTCATAATTACCTGTGCGGCTTTCGGTTATGCCGCGGTAGTGATAGCCGGAAGTGAAAACAGGATTGATACGGACAGAGGTGTTGAAGTCCTTTTTGGCCCCTCGGAAATCCCCGAGATTGTACTTGGCAATGCCCCGGAAGAAGTAGTTCTCATAGTCTGCGGTGTCCAGTCTTTCGAGTATGTTGAAGTTCTCGATTGCCTTGGCGAATTTGCCTTCCGCGAGGGCTGCACGTCCCCGGTACATAAAAACATCCTTGTCGTACTGGGCATAGAGCTCCCCCGATCCTGCAATCAGGACCAAAAACAGGGAAATAAAAGCACAAATTTTCGCAGACGACCCGAACATAGAGAAAAATTCACTAATTTTGGCGGCTTTTCATCGGATTCCAAAGTCCGAAGCCTGACACAAACGTGCAAAGATAGACTTTTATGCCCGAATTAACAATAATCAAAAGCCATACATTTTTCAAAGAAAAAATGCTGCGGACAGTCAGACTGCTGATTGCTATTCTGTTGGCACTTGAATGCAGCACTGTTTCCGCCCAAAACCATCCGGCCAAGAATGTGATTTGGGACATGAAACTGGAGAGACAGGTGGCATTTTTGAGCGATGACATCTGCGAAGGCAGGGCCACAGGCACCAGAGGGGGTACGGAGGCGGCGGCTTTCATAGCCAGAAGATTCGCTGAAACCGGTCTGGAACCTGTCCACGGCGGGGAAAGCCACAAAAGTTATTTTCAGTCCTTCAGGACCTCAAACGGGGCAGCAGGGCACAATGTCATAGGCTTTTTCAGGGGATCCAGAAAACTCAAGGAATGCCGTTACATCATTGTCGGAGCCCATTTCGACAACATCGGAACCATAGACGGCAAGGTCTATCGGGGTGCTGATGCAAATGCCTCCGGAGTGGTTGCCCAAATCAGTCTGGCGGAGATGCTCAGAATGGCAAAACTCCTCGGCAAGTCCTATTCCAGAAGCATCATTTTCGTTGCTTTCGACGGCAAGAACAACGGTATGGCCGGGTCTGAGGAATTCTGGAAGACACTGAGCGACGGTATGTTCAAGGACCCCCAGACGGGCAAAACCATATGGCCGGAAAGCGTCGATATGATGGTGAATCTGGATCAGCTGGGATGCACCACTGCCCCCATTGACAGGAACCGTCCGGACTACATTCTGGCAGTGGACAACGGCACACTTGGCGAAGATGACAGAAATCTGATTGACTGGACCAACCGCATTTTCGACCTGAACCTGCAAATCGGCCACGACTATTACGGTAGCGAAAATTTCACCAGGGTATTTTTCAAGATTACTGACGTCAAGGTCTTTGCAGAAAACCGCATTCCGTCGGTGATGTTCACATCCGGAATCACTATGAACAACAACAAGCCTTACGATGATGCCGGCAGCCTCGACTATGGCATTTTCCGGAAAAGAATCTACCTTCTTTTCCATTGGATGGAAGTTCTCATCCGTCATAATCGAAAATAATGCCTATATTTGTAGGTTTGAACCAAGATTGAAATGAAGGAATTTTTACATATAATCCGCCGCTACGCCGGTCCTTACAAGAAATATCTCGCCGGATCAGTTATACTGAACATACTGTCAGCTGTTTTCAACATTTTCTCGTTCACTCTTATCATCCCCATACTCAGGATGATTTTCAATATGGACGCGACTGTCTATGAGTATATGCCCTGGGACGGAGACAGCGGATTCAAGGAAGCCCTGCTCAACAACATATATTATTATATGTCCCTGCTCATCCATCAGTTCGGTCCTTCGGTGACAATTCTGCTGCTTGGGCTTTTCCTCGGCCTGATGACAGCGCTCAAGACCAGCTGCTACTTCGGCTCCTCGGCCATAATGGTCCCGATTCGCACAGGCATCGTGAGCGACATCCGCACAGAGGTCTATAACAAGGTGCTGAGCCTTCCGATGGGATTTTTCTCCCAGGAGCGCAAAGGCGACATCATAGCCAGAATCAGCGGAGACGTGGGAGAAGTGGAATATTCCATCACCAGTTCCCTCGATATGCTGCTGAAAAATCCTATTCTCATCACTTTCTATTTCGGTACGCTCATTTTTACCAGCTGGCAGCTGACTATTTTCACGATTGCTGTGGTTCCGGCTATGGCGTGGGGAATGGGAGCTCTGGGAAAGAGACTGAAAAGAGACTCACTTGAGGCGCAGACGAAATGGAGCGACACCATGTCCCAGGTTGAAGAAACTCTCGGGGGACTGCGTATCATCAAGGCCTTCAATGCTGAGGAAAAGATGAAGGTCAGATTCCGCAAAACGGTGGATGAGCACAGGAGACTTGCCAACAAAGTGGCCATCAGACAAGCATCTGCCCATCCGGTCAGCGAATTTCTGGGCACAATAATGATTATGATAGTCCTCTGGTTCGGAGGCACGCTCATTATCAACGGCACAGACGCTTTCGATGCCCCGACCTTCATTTTCTATATGGTCATACTCTACAGCGTCCTCCAGCCGATCAAAGAGCTGTCCAGGGCAAGTTACAGCATCCCGAGGGGACTGGCTTCAATGGAGAGAGTAGATAAGATTCTGAAAGCAGAGAACAATATCAAAGAGGTGGAGAATCCATTGCAAATCAAAGGATTCGAGGATAAAATTGAAATCAGCCACGTCAATTTCGCATACAACTCCGGACGGGAGGTGCTGCACGACATAAACCTTTGCATTCCAAAGGGCAAGACCATAGCTCTGGTGGGTCAGTCCGGTTCCGGAAAATCCACACTTGTAGATTTGATTCCGAGATACCACGATGTTCTCAGCGGCAGCATCAGTATTGACGGGCACAATGTGAAGGATCTTTCCATCCACAGCCTGAGGGGACTCATAGGAAATGTGAACCAGGAGGCCATACTTTTCAACGACACGATTTTCAACAACATAGCCTTCGGAGTGGAGAATGCGACTCTGGACCAGGTGATTGCAGCAGCCAAGATTGCCAACGCCCACGACTTCATTATGGAGAAGGAAAAAGGCTATGACACCAACATCGGCGACGGCGGAAGGCTGCTTTCCGGAGGTCAGAGACAGCGTATCAGCATTGCCAGGGCCATACTGAAGAACCCTCCGATTCTCATTCTCGACGAAGCCACTTCGGCTCTGGACACCGAGTCGGAAAAACTGGTGCAGGAGGCTCTGGACAGGCTTATGAGTTCACGCACGACCATTGCAATCGCCCACCGTCTGTCGACCATCAAGAACGCCGACGAAATCTGCGTTATGCAGGACGGAGTGATTGTGGAGAGGGGGCGTCACGAGGAGCTCATCGCCTTGAACGGCTACTACAAGAAGCTCAATGACATGCAGCAGTTGTAGGAGATGTCGAACCGCAATCATAAGGCTTGGAAAATATTGTTCCGCACCCTGCTTTTCATCTATCTGTGCACGGTGCTTTTCCTGTGCTTCGCCAAGTTTGACCCGGATTTCATACAGAAGGAGTCGGAATTGTTCAATCTCACAGACAAGGATGTGCATTTTCTGATGTTTATCCCTTTTGTGCCTCTGTGCTTTCTTGCATTCGGCAAATATGACTGGAAATGGAGCAGGCTTTTACTGTTTTCCGCAGGACTTCTGGCGGCAGCGGCCCTCTCGGCTTTGCTGATTGAAATTCTTCAGGGCACGACAGAATACAGGGGGCTGGAATGGATGGATGCAGTTGCAGGAATATGCGGAGCTTCAACCGGAGCGGCGGTCCTGCTGCTGACGGTGGGAGCGGTGCGCCTTTGCAGAAAGAGGATGTTTGTCTTGCTGCTTCTGCTGCTTTCCATCCCGGAGCTTGATGCACAGCAGAGAAAAATCTCTGAATACCGGAATGAGACAGACAGCCTTATTGCCGGAATCCAGGCCCGGACAGGAGTTAAGACCAAACTGGAATTGAAGAAAGTGCTGCGCAGAGGCGGTAAAATGGACTTCTATTTCAGCCGGGAACTTGGAGATTATCCCTGGCAGAACGGTGACATAGAATGGCTGAAAGGGGAAATCCGCAAGATATGGGCAGGAAGCTTCGGCAAATTCAACGTGGGCGAAGTATTCGCATCCAGAACTCCTGTACGCAATTATGTTACGGTTTCTCTTGGCAATGACGGACATCCCAGAAAAAGCCCCAACAAGACAGGAGAGCCGTCCCCCGGTGTGAATGTGGTAAGGAGACTGGATCTGATGCCCCCGTCCAAGGGTCTGTCCGGTCGCAATATAGCCCTTTGGCAGAGCCACGGATATTATTATGAACCCGCTCTGGACAGGTGGGAATGGCAGAGGGCCTGTCTATGGAGAACCGTGGAGGATATTTTCACGCAAAGTTTTGTGACGCAGTTTCTTGTGCCTATGCTGGAAAATGCCGGAGCCTATGTGATGCTGCCACGGGAAAGGGATCTGAATCCGGACGAATATATAATTGACAATGACGGCGGACATAGTTCGAGGACCTCTGGCAGATTTTCAAATTCAGGCAAATGGAGCAGATTCGACTTGGGGTTCGCAGACAGCACCGAGACCATTGCGGACAGCCTCAACCCCTTCCTTGCCGGAAGCAGCCTCAAGAGCGACAGAAAAGGAAGGGCAGCCGCACAATGGACTGCACGGATAAGACGCGATGGGGAGTATGCCGTGTATGTTTCCTACCGAAGTTTTCCGGAAAGCAGCGAGAACGCCCACTACAGCATATCCCACGCAGGAGGCAGCAGCGAATTTCTTGTGAATCAGAAACTTGGAGGAGGCACTTGGATTTATCTCGGCACTTTTCCATTCAAGGCCGGGACAGAGGCGAAGATTTGTCTTGACTCCGGGGAAGGACAGGGAGTGCTGAGCGCGGATGCTGTGAGGATTGGAGGCGGACGGGGAAACATAGCCAGAGGTCCATATAACGATATATCCGGTCTTCCGAGAGCTCTGGAAGGGGCACGCTACGCCCTGCAATGGTATGGGGCTCCGCCAAAAGTCTGGCATCCCTGGAACGAGGAGGAGAACGACTATCGGGACGACTACACCAGCCGCGGACTGTGGACCGGATGGCTGAGCGGAGGTTCAGCAATGAACCGCAAGGAAAAGGGCTTGGGCATTCCGTTGGATTTGGCTTTCGCATTCCACACAGATGCCGGTACAGCCTTGAGAGACAGCACCATAGGCACACTGGTCCTGTATTCATCCGCAAATGAGAACAAAAGGACATTGCCTTCCGGAGAAAAGATGTCCACAAGCCGGGAGTATGCCCAACTTGTTCAGTCCCAGGTGGTTTCCGATATCAGAGAGACCTTCGCCCCGAACTGGACAAGGCGAGAAATCCGGGACAGGTCCTATATGGAAACCCGCAGTCCTGCCTGCCCGTCGATGATACTGGAACTTCTCTCGCACCAGAATTTCACAGATATGAAATATGGGCTCGACCCCGCATTCCGTTTCGTGGCATCAAGGGCAGTCTATAAAGGTATGCTCAAATATCTTTCAAACAGATATGGGGTGGATTATGTGGTGCAGCCTCTTCCGGTGGAGAGTTTTTCTGCCGTAGTGGATTCCTCCGGCATTGTGTGCCTGAGCTGGAAGGACCGGGAGGACAGGCTGGAGCCCACGGCTGTGGCTGAGAAATATCTTCTGCAGCGGCGCAAAGACGACGGGGCATTCTCAAATCCGGAATTTGTGCAGACCGAGAAAGTGGACGGAAGGGTGTGCTGCCGGGTGAAGATTGAAAAAGGGGCGGTGTGGAGTTTCAGAGTTTCTGCCTGGAATGAGGGAGGCGCGTCCCTGCCTTCGGAGACACTCGCTGTTGGCAGGCCCCTGGAATCCAAGGGGAATGTTCTGATTGTCAACAACTTCGACAGAGTATCAGCTCCGGTCCATTTCGAAGACGGGACTGTGGCGGGATTCAATGCCGACTTGGACAGCGGGGTGGACTACGGCAAGTGCATAAATTATGTCGGAGAAATGTATGAGTTCCGCAAGGGCCTGGACTGGGCGGATGACGACTGTCCCGGATCCGGGGCTTCATTTACGGACTGTGCCGAACTCTGTCCTGCCGGAAACAGTTTTGACTATTGCTATGTGCACGGAAAGTCTCTGATGGCTCTGGGATATGGATTTGACTCGGTCAGTGCCCGCTCCTTCGCTGAAACTGGAACAGAAGCACTGGAGAGCGGATATGCGGCAATAGATGTCATTTGCGGGAAACAAGTGGGCATACCGGGCTGCGGAGGGCGGAGATTCAGCGTTTTCCCGGAATCTCTGTGCAACGCCCTTACAAGTTCCGGACTTCCTCTGATAGTTTCAGGCTGCTACATAGGTTCGGATCCCGAAGGCGGAATATTTCCGGATGACCGGGCAGACTCGGATGCCCTGAAATTCACATCCTCTCACCTGGGGTTCAGACTTATGAACAGCAGGGCCAGCCGCAAGGGCAGCTACAGATGGACCGTCAACCGCAATGAAGGTAAATTCAACACGGAGTATTCAGAGGATATATACCGCATCGAATCCCCTGACGGAATAGTCCCGGCCCAGGCCGGCGCAAGCACTATCATCAGATATTCAGACAGCGGAATCTCGGCTGCGGTGGCCTATAAGGGCGAAAACGGACAGGCCGTAAGCTTCGGATTCCCGATTGAAACAGTAAACAAAACCGAAGACATTGAAGAAATTTTCAGATTCTGTCTGGAGTTCTTCAACAAAGATGATGTTCTATGACAGAGCGAGAAAAAAAATCACTTTTGCGAAGCTTTTTGATTGCGGCGATATTGCTTTGGGGCCTTCCCGCACTCACGTCATCATCTGACGAGACGCGCTCCTATATAAGGAAATTTGCCGACACGGCTATCAGTGAAATGTACCGCAGCGGCATCCCGGCCAGCATCACCCTCGGACAGGGCGTACTTGAATCGGCTTCCGGCAAATCCTACCTTGCGACGGAAGGGAACAACCATTTCGGCATCAAATGCCACAACTGGACCGGTGAGAAAATCTATGCTGACGATGATGCAAAAGGGGAATGTTTCCGAAAATACAAAACCGCAGACTTGTCCTATCGCGACCACTCGGATTTCCTGCGCTACAACGACCGCTACAAATTCCTCTTCGACCTGGAACCGACTGATTACAAGGCTTGGGCCTACGGGCTGAAGAAAGCCGGCTATGCCACTGACAAAGAATATGCGGAGAAACTTATCAGGGTCATAGAAACCTACCGGCTATGGGAGTACGACACGAAAAAAGATGAGAGTGCCCGGACTCAGGCTGAACAGACACGTCCGTTGCCACCTTCCCGGATTGAGACTCCGGCTCCATTGGACAAGAAGCAACTGGAAACTTTCAGCTTCAACCTTTCCCGGAAGATGTACTCTCTGAATGGAGTTGCATTCGTATATGCCGAAAAGGGAGAGACTTATGAAAGCATTGCACAGGAATTCCAGCTTTTCAAAAAGGAGATTCTGAGATTCAACGACTTGTCGGCTCCGGCCCAGCTGCATCCGGGGGACATAGTTTACCTGCAGAAAAAGAAAAATGAGGCTGCAAAAGACCTGGACAAACACGTGTGGGCCGAGGGAGACGATTTGTGGAAACTGTCCCAAAGATATGCAATCCGGCTTTCAAGCCTGAAGAAAATGAACAAGGGAGTGATGGATTTTGCGGAAGGAGATTTGGTTAAGTTAAGGAAATAGACAATGAAAAAGAAACTGATTATTGCGATTGGAATTGTGGGAGCGCTGATGGTTGCTGCTGCCTTGGTTCTCTCTGCCATATGGTGGATTGACAACCGCAGAGCCGGGTTCGAGTCGGATTTCGAGATTTACGTTTATCCGGGCACCACTCCTGAGCAGGTGCTGGAGGAACTTTGCGGGGAAGAAAGGGCCCTGAGCCGCCGCAGTCTGATAAGATGTTTCAGAAGAATCGGAACCTTTGAGGGGATTAAGCCCGGTTACTATCCGGTCAAGAAAGACTATGCCCCGGTCTATGTGGCCCGTATGCTCTGTTTCGGATGGCAGGAGCCTTGCCGTCTGACACTTTCGGGAACATTGAGGACGAAGGAAAAGCTTGCGAAAGTGATTTCTGCACAGATGATGGTGGATTCCCTGAGTGTGGCCGCTGCCCTGAACGATGAGGTTTTCCTTGCAGGTTACGGGTTCACCCCGGAGAATGTTTTCGCGATGATTCTGCCGGACACATATCAGATGTACTGGACGGCAGGCATCAAAGAGATTTTCGACCGCTTCAAGAAGGAATATGACAGGTTCTGGACTCCGGAAAGGGTAAAACTTGCTCAAGCACAAGGGCTTACGAAGATGGAGGTATCCGTGATGGCTTCCATAGTAGCCGGTGAAACCCTTCAGCCTGATGAATTTCCGATTATCGCAGGAGTCTATCTGAACCGTCTGCACAAAGGCATCAAGTTGCAGGCAGATCCCACGATTTGCTTTTGTTTCGGGTATAGCCTAAGCCGAGTGCTGAAAAGGCACCTGAACGTGGATTCTCCGTACAATACCTATAAATATGCAGGATTGCCGCCGGCCCCGATAAATGTGCCGTCAAAAGCCTGTCTTGAGGCGGTGCTCTCCCCTGCCCGTCACAATTATCTTTTTTTCTGCGCAAGCCCGGAATTCAACGGCAGACATCTTTTTGCCGCCACATATTCTGAACATCTTGTAAATGCCAGAGCGTTCCAGAGGGCTTTGGACAAGAGGATGGCTGAGAAAAAATCCTGAGTTCTGAACTGGCAATTCAGTGGTTCAGGACTGGCAATTCAGAGACTCGTGCCGGTGGATTTGCCAGGAGTTGTACAGATTGTGCCAGATGCTGTAAAACCCGCCCACGATGGAGGTCTCCGGAGTGAGGAAGGTGTATCCCATCCAGATTGCAAAGACTGTATTTTTCTGTCCTATTGCCTGTCCGGCAGTGATGCTGTTGTCGCTGTGACCGGGTTTGTGGCCATACGCCTGCCCGATTTTCCGTCCTGCCCAGAACTGGAAAATGCAACATATCAAGGAAATGGCAGCTATTCCGGCGAGCAGTGAGAGGGACAGGCTGCTGTGGACTATTGCCTTGACAGTCACAGCAATGGCCAAGGCAAGGGAGACGGACCAGATCTGAAACGGCAGGTCCGGATAAGTCAGCAGTTTACGATGTATTGCAGGCAGAAGATAACGCACGAGCCAGGCCGCAAAACAAGGCAGAATGAGCAGAGGAAAGACCTTGGCCAGGATAAGGCTGAACGCGTGAAGGAAGGTCATCCCGTCTGTAGGATGCACAAAAGGGACGACAACCGGCACCAGCATTGAAACCAGCAGATTGATGATAATGGTGTAGGTGGTGATGCTCGCCACATCTCCGCCCAGCTTGCGGGTAACGACAGCAGCCGCAGTGGCAGTGGGACAGATAAGGCAGAGCATGGCACTCTCCAGAAGAACGGTCCAGTCGGTATTGCCGGGCATATATTTCCGGATAAGGGAAGCAGCGGCTCCCATAAGGACAAATGTTCCTCCCTGAATCAGCAGCAGCCACCAATGCCATCTGTGAGGCCTGAGTTCCCGAGGTTCAATGCGGCAGAAAGTCAGAAACAGCATCGAAAAAATCAATACCGGCTGCAAAATAGCCACGAAACTCTCCAGCACAGGCCCTGCTGTATGGATTGCCTGTGGCAGCAGATAATGATAAACCAGATATGAAGCAGCTCCCACAGTCATAGCAATCGGAAGCATCCATTCCCTGATTATTGCCTTTGTTTTCATCGTTTTCAACAAATTTTTCCGGGAAACTTAAATTATTAAATAATTGCGCCAATGCAAAATAAAGAATGAAATAAATTGTTCATAGTTGTCTAATGTCTGGCAAAAATATGCAGAATCGTCGGAAAATCCTCGCAATCATTCATTTTCATTAACAGGCGGATGCAGCTTATTGTTTGAGGATTACTAAATTTGCAAAATTTTTGAAATGGAACATAGCAATTCATATTCATATAGGGAAATCTGGAAGATTGCTTTCCCCATACTCGTCAGCACAATCATAGAACAGGTCATAGGAATGACTGACGCCGCATTCCTGGGCAGGGTGGATGAGATTGCACTGGGGGCATCAGCCATTGCAGGCATATATTATATGGTAATCTTTATGCTGGGTCTGGGCTTCAGCATAGGTGTACAGATCATCATCGGCAGGCGCAACGGAGAAGGCAATTTCAAGGAAACCGGAAATGTTTTCTACCACGGACTTTATTTCTCCATTGCCCTGGCCATAGTGATAATGCTGCTTTCCGAAGCCTTTTCGCCGGCATTGATGGGGATGATGGTCAGTTCTCCCAACATCAGGGATGCCGCATTGAGCTATGTGCGCTGGAGGGTTGTAGGCCTGGGGTTCGGATTCACGACAGCGATTTTCAGAGCATTCTACATAGGCACCACACAGACTAGGGCCCTCACGGCCAATTCCATTATGATGATGCTTTCAAACGTATTCTTCAATTGGATTCTCATCTTCGGCAAGTTCGGTTTTCCGGCTCTGGGCATCGCAGGCGCAGCCATAGGATCGACCTTGTCGGAACTGGTGTCGCTGCTTTTCTTTATCTTCTACACCCGAAGGCATTGCGACATCGCCAAATATGGACTCGACACCTCAATAAAACCCGAATGGACGAAACTCAAAGGCATACTTTCGGTCTCATTATGGAGTATGATTCAAAATTTCCTGTCCATCGGGACCTGGTTCATATTCTTCCTCCACATCGAACACCTCGGGGAAAGAGCACTTGCAGTCTCGAATATAGTCAGAAACATTTCCGGGCTCATCTGGATGGTGCTTATGGCTTTCGCCTCCACCTGCAGCACCTTGACCAGCAATATGATAGGCACTGGCCACAGCAACGGGGTGATGCCTCTGGTACGCAGGATGCTGAAATTTTCATATATGGTGATTACTCCAATGCTCCTGCTTTTCAGCCTCTTCCCGCAAATGCTGATAAGTCTTTTCACGAATATTCCCGAACTCATGGATGCAGCGGTTCCGTCTATGATGGTGCTTTGCGCAAGTTATCTGCTGACCATTCCCGCCTCCATATTTTTCCAGGCAGTGGGCGGAACCGGCAACACCAAGGCCGCATTCCTGCTGGAATCATTTTCCCTGATTGCATACACAGCCTACTGCACCGTCATCATAGGCATAATGAAATCGGATGTGGCAATGTGCTGGACAGCCGAAGGCATTTACGGAGCCATAATGGCCCTTACTTGCGGACTCTATCTTCGCAGCGGACGCTGGAGGAGCAAAGCCATATAGGTCTAAAGTCATTTATCACCTTGATGCGATAATAGAGGAATTCAATACTTGATTTTGAAATAGTCCAGGGAAGACTTGTATGCATCCTGCGCCGCCAGACAAGTGTCGTAGAGATATCCGTTGACCTTTCCCCATTCCTTGAGCCCGCGATAATAGTAGAACTTCAGCTCTTCAGTTATGATGAACGGAACGATGCTGTGTGCAAGGCACTCCTTGAACATAAGAAGTCTTCCGACCCTGCCGTTACCGTCCTGGAAGGGGTGTATGCGCTCGAACTGGCAATGCAGATCGATGATGTCTTCAAGTGTCACGGGAGTTTTTGCATTGTAGCTTTTCAGCAAAGCTGCCATCTTTTCGTGGACCTTCTCTGGAGGGCAAGTCTCGTTGCCGCCCACCTCGTTGGGAAGTTTCTTATAGTCTCCCACTTTGAACCATGACTTCAGACTGTCGCTTGTGCCGGATTTAAGAAGAAGGTGGAGCTGCGTTATCATCGCCTCCGTTGGCCTGTCAAATGCATGGTCAATGATGTAGTCTATGCAGCGGAAGTGATTGGTAGTCTCCACGATATCATCAATCTTCACAGCTTCGTCCGTGATGCCGATGGTGTTTGTCTCAAAGATATATC
>JALFGP010000129.1 GCA_022777205.1 Rikenellaceae bacterium | reverse complement strand
CCACAGTCCGTCGGGAGTCGTGGAAGGGGAGAGAGTGCAGACTACAGCGCCCAGAACCACTCCTGCAAGGGTGCAGACATAGTCTTTCCATTTCCAGAAATGGACTCCCTTGAGGATGAAGATGGACGAGGCCACAATCAGACCGAAGAAGAAGGCCCAAGTCGGCGCAGGCTGGTTTTCCAGCAGCCAGGTCATCAGTTTTGCAAGGGAAAAGACACTGAAAAGTATCCCCACAAGCAAACTGATGAGGAAATTGCCGTTTATGTGTTTCCAGAATTCGCGGAACCGACCGGTGAAGAAAAGCTTCAGGGCAATCCCGTCAATATTGTGAATGGAATCTATAAGTTCAGAGTAAATGCCTGTCATAAAGGCTATTGTGCCGCCACTCACGCCCGGAATCACATCCGAGGCTCCCATACAGGCACCTTTAATTGCCACAAGTCCGTATTTTTTCAGATTTTCTTTCATACAACCATTTCGAGATAATTCACGATGCTCTCCAGTCTCTTGGCGCTATCGTGGAAATTGACTTGAATATGTTCCTCCTCAGAACCTTTGAAAACCATTGAAAAGGGAGAGCCGGCATAGTCTTTCAGGCCCACGCAGAAAGGAGCCGGGACTATGGCATTGAAACAGCGAGTCACCGGCAGGCAGTTGTCCACCAGGCATAGGTACAAATCGGCAGGCTCGGACTGCAGCTCTGCCACCATTTCTTCAGGCAGTGTGCCGAAAAAGGACAGATTTCTTTTGAGAATGGTCGTTTTTACAGCCGTGGTGATGATGTCGTCCTTGGCGTGCTTGCCCATATCCAGGAAAAAAGGCTTCAATTCTATTCCTCTGCCTCCGAAATACGTCGTGGCGAACTTGAGGCAGGCATCCGATTCCGCGTCTTCCACGTCCAGCAGAACTATGCACCTGCGGACCGAGGCAAGAGGGACGGAATGCCTTTCCTCCCTGAAGCCGGATGCCTTGATCTGCCGCTTGACGAAGAAGTTTTTCAGGAATCTCATCAGTTCTTGCCCTCTTTTGTTGCCTTGATAAGTTCCTTGATTTCTTTCTTGGCGGCTTTCCAACGAGGTATGTCGATTTTGGTGCCGATGACTTCCACCACCTTTGCCGCGATGATCGAACCCACCTCTCCGCAGACTCTCAGAGGCATTCCCAGAGAGTGGGCATAGAGGAAACCTGCGGCATAGGTGTCTCCAGCCCCAGTTGCATCGATGGTATCGGCCGGCCAGGCTTCTATATAATGGTATTCGTCCCCTTGTTTGACCATTGAACCGTGTTTGCCTATTTTCACTACGGCAATGTCGCAGTGACGTGCAATCTCATCCAGCGCATCCTTCTGCTCCAGCCCCGTGAACGCCCTTGCCTCGGTTTCATTTGCAAAGACTATGTCCACGTAGTTCTTCACTATGTCCTGAAGGAATTCCCTGTTGGCCTCCACCACATTGTAGGATGCCATATCTATGGAAATGATGCAGCCGGCAGCCTTTGCCATTTCCACTGCCTTGCGGATAAGCGCTTGGTTCTGAACAAGATAGCCCTCAATGTGGAAATAGTCATAACCTTTGAAATACTCCGGCTTCAAGTCTTCGGGAACCAGTTCCAGAGCCGCCCCCATATAATCCGCAAAAGTCCTTTCGGCATTCGGAGCGGTAATCAGCACCACGGCCCTGCCTGAAGGATTCTTGCCCTTGAGGAGTATGGATTTGATGCCGTACTGGGCCTGGTCGCTCTTGAAGAGGTGGCCCAGGTCGTCGTCACCGGTCTTGCCTATGAAGGCTGATTTCATCCCGAAAATCGCTGTGCAGGTGATGGTGTTGGCGGCTGAACCACCAGCTACGTACTGCACTCCGAGAGGCTTCAGCCTTTCGAGAATTTTGTCTCCTGTTTCTTTGTCCACGTGCTGCATACTTCCCTTGGGGATATTGTATTCCTCCAGAAATGAGTCGTCGGGAAGGATGGCAAGAATGTCTGTCAAGGCGTTGCCGATGCCGAGTATGGTTTTCATATATATATTTTTTCGAACATTTGGTGCAAAGATAACATTTCTTTGTGAGGCATTATAATCAAATCCCAGAAATTTGTAATTTTGCCGTCCGTTTATGAAAAAGAATATTAGGAACATATTGAAATACACCTTGTCGCTTGTGCTTGCGGCGGTGCTGCTGTGGTTCTGTTTCCGCGAAGTCAACTGGCAGGAATTCCTTGAGAGCCTGAAAGGATGCCGTTGGGAATGGGTGATGCTTAGCATATTGGCCGGGGTGCTGTCCAACTGGTTCAGGGCGGAACGATGGAGGGAGATATTGCTGCCCATAGACGGGGCAACTTCCCGCGTGACAGTCTTCAATGCCGTGAACATCGGCTATCTTGCAAATTTCGTCTTTCCGAGAATAGGGGAGCTGGTGCGTTGCGGTGTGGTGTCCCGGGATTCGGCAGTGCAGGAGCGCAAAAGAGGCGGAAAGGGGCTGGGCTATGAGCAAGTCCTGGGCACGGTCGTGACGGAAAGGAGCATAGACCTGCTGATGATGTTCGGCATACTCGTGGCTTTCCTCTGCCTGAAATGGAATCAGTTCGGGGCCTTCTTCATCGACAATATCTGGCTGCCGGCATCCGGGAGGCTGAATCTGAGCCTGTGGTGGATTGCCTTGATTATGCTCGCGGCTGTGGGAATCTGCGTGGCCTTTGTCGTGTTTTTCAGGGACAGGAATGTCCTCGCCTCAAAGCTCTGGTCTTTGCTGAAGGGTGTGGCGGACGGCCTGGTCAGCTGTTTCAGAATGAAGAAGGCGTGGAAGTTCATACTCCATTCCGTACTCATCTGGGGTATGTATTTTCTTATGAGCTACACCTCCCTGCGAGCTGTTCCCCTGCTGGATGCCCTCGGACTTGCAGATGCGATGTTCCTTATGCTCGTGGGCAGTCTGGGATGGCTGGTGCCGGTGCCGGGAGGGTTCGGAGCCTTCCATTACGTGGTGGCCCTTGCCTTGAGCACGGTCTATTCCCTTCCATTCGAACTGGGCATTATCTTCGCCACGATTTCCCACGAGTCACAGTCCATTATGATGGCTCTTACCGGTCTGGCCTCCTATGCCGACGAAATCTTCCGCCACCGCTGAAAAATCAATTTATCAGCATAAAGATTGGAATTCCAGAATCTATTTTGTACCTTGCCGTTTTGTGCCCAAAAGAGAAACTTAACGCAAGAAAAATGAAAAAGGTTAGAGTGTTTGCCCCGGCATCTATTGCCAATATGGGTTGTGGTTTTGACGTAATAGGTCTGGCATTGGACGAGGTGGGGGATATCCTTGAAATGACTGCCAGCGAGGGAGACGGGCTCAGCATTACGAACAAGAGCGGTGTGCCCCTTCCTGAAAACATTGAAGACAATGTCATCACGCCGGTTGTGAGGTCTTTTCTTCAGAAAATCAATCAGAAAGCCCAAATCGATGTGGTTATTTGCGAAAAAATATATCCCGGTTCGGGTATAGGTTCCAGTGCTGCATCTTCGGCAGCTGCGGCTTTCGGAATGAATGAACTTTTCGGTTGTCCGCTCACTGAGGAGGAAGTTGTCATTTGCGCGATGGAAGGTGAAAACCTGGCCAGCGGAGGCTTCCACGCAGACAATGCTGCTCCGGCAGTTATGGGAGGAATTGTGCTCATCAGGGGATATGAACCTCTGGACCTGATTCAGCTGCCGGTTCCGGGCAATTTCTATTGTGCAGTTGTCCATCCGCATATCGTCGTGAGCACAAAAGCTGCCAGGGAAATACTTCCGAAGGCAGTGCCTATGCACGATGCCGTGCGTCAATGGGGCAATGTGGGAGGACTGGTGGCAGGTCTGTGTACCGGGAACATCAAACTCATAGGTCACTCTATGCAGGATTTTGTGGCGGAACCATACAGAAAGCAATTTATCCCTGGTTTTGACCATCTGAGGGAAAAGATTCTTGAGACAGGAGCACTTGCAATGAACATATCCGGTTCCGGTCCGTCTGTATTTGCCCTCTGTGACAGCCGTCCGGTGGCCGAGTCTGCCGGAAAAGTTCTCAAGGAACACTTCGAGGCCCTTGACACCGGATGCGAGGTCTATGTCGTTAAAGTATCCAACAAGGGAGCCAAACTTACCCATCTTACACTATAAAAGTTAAGTCTAACCTTCTAAAAGTTAAGACTATGAAATATTATAGCACCAGAGATGTCTCCCGCAGCCATCCCTTCACGCTAAAAGATGCGGCCAGTCTGGGACTCGCCCCTGACGGAGGCCTTTTTATGCCGGAGCTCATCCCGCAGGCAGACCTTGAGACCGTACGCAGACTTGCATCAATTTCCTATGCAGAGCTTGCCGGCTATCTCGCGTCCCTGTTTTTCTTGGACGACCTCCCGCAGGAACAGATTTCAGCAATGGTCAGGAAGGCATACGACTTTGACTGTCCGCTCAGGACCATTGAGCCGGGTGTGAACGTGCTTGAACTCTTCCACGGCCCCACTTGCGCATTCAAGGACTTCGGAGCCAGATTTATGGGTGGGATGTTCGGCCTGCTCAACTCTGAAGGAGACAATCTGACCATTCTCACCGCCACTTCGGGAGACACAGGCAGTGCAGTTGCAGCCGGGTTCTTCAATGTTCCAGGCACCAGGGTGGTGGTGCTCTATCCCGAAGGCAAGGTGAGCCCGCTGCAGGAGGCCCAGATGACCACTCTTGGCGGAAATATCACTCCGGTGCGTGTGAGAGGCAATTTTGATGATTGCCAGGCCCTTGTGAAGGCAGTTTTCAATGATGCGGAATTCCGCAAGACCCATAATGTCACTTCCGCCAATTCCATCAATCTTCTGCGTTGGATTCCCCAGTCATTTTATTATTTCTATGCGTGGGCCCAGTGGGCTTCGGTCAATACGGGCGCGCCTGACATCGTGGTTCCGAGTGGCAATTATGGCAATGTCACGGCTGGAATGCTGGCTTGGAAAATGGGCCTTCCTGTACACAAATTCATAGTTGCATCCAATGCCAATGATGTCATTCCCAAATTTCTCCTGACAGGGGAGTATAAGCCCGGTCCTTCAGTCCGGACGGTTGCCAATGCTATGGACGTTGGGGCCCCTAGCAACTACGAGCGTATGATGAGCCTCTTTAATAATGATTTTCAGGCACTTACAAATATGGTTGAGGGCTTCTCATTCACCGATGCGCAAATAAAGAAAGCCATAGTGGACATCTATCTTAAGGATGGATATCTTTCAGATCCCCATTCATCTGTCGCCTACCTTGCCCGCAAGGCAGGGGATGCCAACGGTTTCTACCTGTCAACCGCCCACGCTGCCAAATTCTCCGAAGTCATAGCCGAGGCCTTTGCTGAGTATGCGCCACAGTCTGAATGGAAACTGACCACCCCGGACTCCCTTGCCGCCGCAATGGGCAGGGAAAAAGTCTTCATTTCTATGGACAATAGTCTGGAGGCTCTGGAAAATATTATCGATGAGGGGCAATGACGAATTTTTTTCACAATTTCTGTAACAAGCCGGGCCGGTTCCCGTCTTTCTGTTGCGAACATTTAAAAATTAACAGAAATATGAAAAAGATTTATGCAATTATTGCAGCAGCGATGATGATTACGGTTCCTGCATTGAGCGCTTCTGCACAGACAGATGCTGCTTCCGGAGCCAGTATGGAACAAAGGGACGGGAAAAATGCCTCTAATGTCAAGCCGGCTGAAACTCTTTCTCTCAAACAGGTCATCAAGAAATACAAAAATGTGAAGAAGGTTGACTATCTCAAGGTTGACGGTTTCCTTCTCACTGTTGCAAAGGCGGGTATGAAGGCTGATGACGAAATGCCTGCCGAAGCAGTGGATGCCCTCAAAGCTATGGTCATTCTTTCTATGGACGACTGCTCGCCGGAGCTCAGACAGAATTTCAAGGCCGACATGGAGGGCGCTCTTGCCGGATGCGAGTTGATTCTCGAAGCCAAAGACGAAGAAGATACGGTGGGCATCTATGTGGGAAAGATGGAAGGTGAGTTCTTTCAGGACTTCATAATCTATGAGTCCGACGACTGCGACCTGATAATTATGCAGGGCAAATTCCCGATTTCCGCACTCCAGCAGATGGTAAACGAACACAAGGACTGATATGACACACGAGGAGTTCAAGTCTGTCTGGCTGCCGCTGAATGCAACCTTTTACAGGACTGCCTGGGCGGTGCTCGGAAATGAGGCTGATGCCAAGGATGCAGTGCAGGAACTCTATGTCAGGCTCTGGAACTCCAAGGACAAACTGGAAACTGTCCTCAATCCCGTTTCTTACGGCAATACCATAGTCAGGAACATAAGCCTTGACCTCATCCGCAAGAAAAATGTGAGAAGGGGACAGGATATTGACTCCGCCGTGAACTGCCCATCACTTGAGGAAACCGACAGGGGGACCATCAACAGGGAAACGGTATCAGGTCTCTATGCAGCAATGGAAAAACTTCCGGAAGACGACCGCCTGCTTGTGCAGCTCAGGTTTTTCGAGGAGTTGGAATATGACGAAATCTGTAGGAGGACCGGCCTGAATCCGGTGAATGTGAGGGTGCGCATATCCAGGGCAAGACAGAAAATCAAGGCAGAACTTAAACGATGATCTTATAGAAAACAGAAATGGACAAGAATATTCAAATTCCTTCCGACCTGGAAACCAGCATAGAAAAAATGCTGGACGGGATGGATGCGGCTTCAAGAATCCTTGCGGACGGGAAAACCTCTCAGGAAGGCCCTCAGGCAGATAGCAGGGCGAGGATTGCCAGGATCAAGCGCAGTTTCTTAAGCATCACTGCTGCAGCATCAATAGTCCTGGTGGGATGGTTGGGGTACGGAATGGCCCGGAACTCAGCTCCACAGGACACCTTTGATGACCCTCAGTTGGCTTATGCTGAAGTGGAAAGGGTACTCTCTTCAATTTCAAGCAATATGCAGCACTCAGTGAGGGGAATGGAAAAGGCGGATGAAATCATCGGCAGACAACAGGAAGTTTACAGCGGAATCAAACAATCACACAATAGAAACAACTGATATGAAACGATTTATATTAATGCTTGCGGCAGCTGTGATAGCCGTGACAAGTCTCGCTCAGAGCAGCGACAACAGCCTTTACAAAAAATACAGCGGCAAGCCGGGAGTCTCTTCCGTTTATATATCCCCGGCTATGTTCAAGCTTATGCAGAAGCTCCCGGAGGTGGAACTCGCCGATGACAGGGATGTGCATTTCGAGCGTATCATCAAGACTTTTGATGGTATGTATATCATTGAGGCAGAGGATACTCCATTGGTGAAGGAACTTACTTCCGACGTTGAGGCACTGCTTCAGAAAGGACAATTGGCACTGCTTATGGAAGTGGTCGAGAAGGATGAGAAGGTGAGGATGTACGTAAGGCAGGAAGGGGAATTGATAAAACAGTTCATAATGCTGGAGCTTGAGAACGACTCGGCAACCTATATCTCGATAGTTGCAGATATGCCGGTGGAAGATTTCAATGCCCTTATCAAATAAGTAATATGACGCAACTTATTATTTTCATATTACTAATGTTGAAAACCCGGGAGTTTGACCGACGGTTTTGATGGACGGAAAAGAACTTATAATACTCTATATCCACGGGATGGGAGGCGGAGGTGACAGCCGCATCCCGTCCGTTTTGAATCAGCACCTTTGCGAATACACCTCCGCCCCGGTAAAGGTCGTGGTGCGCACCTATTCCTTCGACCCGGATGTGGCCCGCAGCCAGATTGACTCCTGGATGGAGGAATTGAAGCCCTCGCTTGTGGTGGGGGAATCTCTCGGAGCCTGCCACGCCATCCGCCTGAAGGGAGTCCCGCACATACTCGTTTCGCCTTCCCTGAATGCACCCCTTTACTTGGGCTATCTCTCTTGGGCTGCGATGATTCCCGGAGTCACATCCTGGCTGGACCGCATCTACAAGCCCCGCGAAGGAGACCGCCAGAGCCTGCATTTCACTTTCCGCACACTGCGCAAATATCGCCGTTACCGCCGTCTGGCCCTCGCCAACTCTCCCCGCCAAGGCAGCCCCGACTTCTTCTTCGCCTTTTTCGGCGACTTCGACCACTACCGCCGCAGCGGCATAGTGAGCATAAAAAGTTGGAGAAGGCATTTCGGAAACACCTTCTCCACTTATCCCGGTACTCATTTTATGGAAGAGGAGTTCATCCTCGACCGGCTTATTCCCAAGATTATTCAGACTCTGGGCCTGTGAGCCCGGCAATGATGCTAAGCAAGTTTCCAGCTGTCGATGCATCTGGTTTTGGAGGAGAAGTTGACACCGATCTTGAAAATTGTCTTTCCTTTGGCAAGGAACGGACGGTCATAGCCCATAGTCTCAATCTGCTGCAGGGCAGTTTCCGCGTCCTGATCCCTTTTCAGTTCAATGATGTAAACGAATCGTGAAGTTTCCATCATAACGTCTATCCTGCCGTTGCTGGTATGCAACTCGGTCGTCACTTGTTGTCCCATCAGGCGGAAAAGAGTTGCTAATGAATTCTCGAAGATTGCTTCAATATCTCCTTTTATCTGATAGTCAGATGAAGCAAAGAGTGCTGTAAGTCGTTTCATCAGGCCTTCCACGTTTCCGGCTTCTATATCGTTTACAAAACGATAGACTGAGAGTTCGCCACGGGTTTCCATAACCGGGAGATAGTATTGGCTCAAAGACTGAAGGAAACCGTGTTCCACTTCCTCATTCGGATATCCGAGAAAATATAGTTTGAACCTGTCATCGTATCCTTTGATTGTCAGGTAGCCTGTTTGGTACATCAGGGTGATTGCATCAGGTTTTTCGTAGTTGGCTCCGGACAGTTTGGATAGAGGAACTCCGTTGGACGTTATATCTTCCATCAGATAGTCGCCTTTCTGAATGAATCTTATAAGGAAACTCGGAGTACCTGTCTCAAACCAATATTCCCCAAACTCCCTACTCTTGAGAGAACGCAGAAGACTGAAAGGATTGTAAACACCGCTTGCTTGTGGATGGAATCGGTATCCGTCATACATTCCGGCAAGTTTGCGGAAGCAATCTTCTGTGCTTATTCCATTGGCTTGCGCCATAATTTCCACACTGTCGGAAAAAACTTCCTTCAATTCCCTTTCAGTAATTCCGCAGATGTCTGCATTGTCAATGCTCATAGAAATGTCTTCAGGACTGTTGAGTGCACTGAAGATGCTCATTTTTCCGAGTTTTGAAACACCGGTCAGGAAGGCAAACTTGATGCAATCGTTTCTGGATTTGATGACGCTATAAAACCCTTGCAGAATGTTTCTCATAGTTTCTGCAGATTTGTCATCCGAAAGGTTGTCCAAAACCGGTTTGTCGTATTCGTCTATGAGAATCACCACCGGAAGCCCTGTCTTCTGGTTGATTTTTCCTATTAGGGAATCAAATCTTATACTGGATATCGTCTCAGTGCTTTCAATTGAATAAAGTTTTTCACAGTTTGTAAGAAATGCCCTGATTTTAGCTTCGAGAACCTCCGGGGTGGTATAACTCGCACCGCTGAAGTCAAGTCTGAGAACAGGATATTCGCACCAATCCTTTTCCTTCCCGTAAATTTTCAGCCCTTTGAACAATTCCTTTTTGCCTTTGAAATATGCTTCAAGGGTAGAAATCAGAAGGCTTTTGCCAAAGCGGCGCGGACGGCTGAGGAAATAGTATTTGCCGGTTGTGGCAAGTCTCCAGATATGCTCTGTCTTGTCAATGTAGGCATATCCTTCCTTTCGGATTATTTCGAAACTTTGAATTCCAATAGGGTACAGCATATTCCTCGGGCTTCTGAATACAATTTTACATTTGGAACAAAGTTAAAAATTTTTTTTCATATTACTAAGTCAAAGCTTTTTTGTATCTTCGCGCCAAATTTGTGTTTTATGAAATATGCTTTGGTGACAGGAGGTTCCAGGGGGCTCGGAAGGGCTGTGTGTCTGAGACTTGCGAAGATGCAGATTCCTGTATTGATAAATTATCAGTCCAACAGAGAGGCTGCACAGCAGGTCCTTGATGAAATTGCCGCAGCAGGCGGGGAGGCTGAACTTATGCCTTTCGACGTGGCCTGTCAGGAACAGGCTGTGGCTGCCATTGACGCCTGGGAGCAGGCTCATCCCGACGATTACATAGCCTATCTGGTCAACAATGCCGGAATCCGCCGTGACGGTCTTATGTTTATGACTCCGGATGCGGACTGGCATGCTGTTCTGGACACCACTCTCAACGGCTTCTTCTATGTCACCCGCAGGCTTCTTCCGAAAATGATGATGCGCAGGCACGGCGGAAGGATAGTCAATATGTCTTCGCTCTCCGGACTCAAGGGAATGGCGGGACAGACCAACTACAGTGCTGCAAAGGCCGGGCTTATCGGGGCCACCAAGGCTCTGGCTCAGGAAGTTGCACCGAGAAATGTGACTGTCAATGCCGTGGCACCCGGTTTCATAGAAACGGATATGACAAAGGACCTTCCCCAGGATCAGCTCAAGGAAATGGTGCCGATGAAGCGTTTCGGCAAGCCGGAAGAAGTGGCTGAACTGGTGGGTTTCCTGTGTTCGGACAATGCCTCCTATATCACGGGAGAGGTAATCAGCATCAACGGAGGGCTGTATTGACAAAGTTGGTCTTTAAGCAAAGGAATATGCGTAGAGTCGTAATAACAGGAATGGGAATCTGGTCCTGCATAGGCACCAGCATTGAGGAGGTCAAAGAATCCCTCTACAACGGAAAATCCGGAATAGGCATAGAAGAGGAGAGACTGCGCTACGGCTATCAGTCCGGTCTCACGGGCATAGTGCCCAAACCTCAGCTCAAGGGCTTGATAGACAGGCACCTGCGCAGGGGTATGTCGGAGGAGGCGGAATATGCCTATATGGCAGGACGCCAGGCTTTCGAGATGGCTGGAGTGGACGAAGAATATCTTCTGAACAACGAAGTGGGATGCATTTTCGGCAACGACTCATCCGCAAAGCCGGTCATTGAGACGGCCAAACTTATGGAGGAGAAACACGACACCGAGCTGCTCGGACAGTCCTATATCTTCCAGTCTATGAACTCCACCATCAATATGAATCTCAGCACCATCTTCCACCTCAAGGGAGTGAACTTCAGCGTGAGTGCGGCCTGTGCCAGCGGCAGCCATTCCATAGGCCTGGGCTATATGCTCATCAAACAGGGGCTTCAGGATATGGTGCTTTGCGGAGGCGGACAGGAGACCAATTTCTACTGTATGGCTTCCTTCGATGCGCTCGGGGCCTTCTCCAAGAATATGGCGGAGCCTGCAAAAGCCAGCCGGCCTTTCGACAGGGACAGGGACGGACTGGTTCCCAGCGGCGGAGGGGCGGCTCTCGTGCTTGAGGATTACGACCACGCCGTGGCTCGAGGAGCGCATATCATTGCTGAGGTGCAGGGTTACGGATTCTCTTCCAACGGCACCCAGGGCATAAGTCAGCCAAGCGATGACGGTTGTGTCAGGGCTATGCGCAGGGCAATGGACGACGCCGGAGTGGAGCCTTCTGATATAGATTATATCAATGCCCACGCCACCAGCACCCGTCAGGGCGATATGGTGGAGGCCACAGCCATAGACAAACTCTTCCACGGAACCAAAGCCTTGATAAGCAGCACCAAGAGTATGACCGGACACGAGTGCTGGATGGCCGGGGCAAGTGAGGTCGTGTATTCGCTCATAATGATGCAGCACAATTTTGTGGCTCCCAACATAAATCTTGAAAATTGCGACGAGGTGAGCGGAAAACTGAATCTCGCCCGTCAGACTGTGGACACGGAAGTGAAACTTGTGTTGAGCAATTCCTTCGGTTTCGGAGGTACCAACAGCGCGCTTGTAATCAGAAAATTTGAATAAATATGAATCGTAACGAAATTGAAGAAAAAGTGAGGAATTTCCTCATTGAAGATTTGGAAATTGATGAGGAAAAAATTACTCCTGATGCGCTTTTGAAGGAGGATTTGGGCATTGACAGCCTGGATTTTGTGGATATAGTCGTAATTGTTGAGAGAAACTTCGGGTTCAAAATCAAGCCGGAGGAGATGAAGGGTGTGGACACCTACTCCAAATTCTGCGACTACATCGAAACCAAGGTCAACTGAGTCCTATGGCTCAGCAGTGGGCTGGCAAGACTTACGGCGATGGATGGCTGCTGCGGTGGCTCATCCATTCTTTGCGTTTTATGGACGTACGCTTTCTGTATGTCTTCGCCTACATTTTCGTGGTGCCGGTGTGCATTGCGGTCAATCACAGCCGCAAGACTTCGTGGTTCTTCTACCGCAAGGTGCTGGGCTTCGGCTGGTGGAAATCCCTCTGGGGAGTCTATGCCAACCATTGCCTCTTTGCAGAGGTCATAATCGACAAGTTCGCGATGTTCGCGGGCCGGAAATTCAAGGTCGAAGTCGTGGGCGACGAGAAGTATCAGGAATATGCCGCAAGGCCTGAAGGGTTCATACAATTGAGCTCACACATAGGCAATTACGAGATTGCGGGCTATACACTCGTGTGCAAGGACAAATGCATCAACCCAGTGCTTTACGGAGGCGAGGGAGTTCAGGTTATGGAGAATCGCGGCAATATGTTCGGCCGGACCAATATCCATATGATAAGGATGCTGCCGGATATGGCCTACCTTTTCGAAATCGACGAGGCTCTGAACAGGGGAGAGGTGGTGAGTTTTGCAGCCGACAGGTTTATGGGAGGAGCGAGACATATCACTCTCGATTTTTTCGGACGCAAGGCGGAGTTTCCTCAGGGGCCGTTTAGCGTGGCCACAATGCGGGGACTGGATGTGCTGGCAATCAATGTGATGAAGACCGGATGGGTGAGCTACAGAATATTTGTCACCCCGCTTGAATACGACAAGCAGGCCAGCCGCAAAGAACAAATCAGGCAGTTGTCCGGAGCTTATGTGGCCGAATTGGAGAAAATGCTCAGGGCATACCCGCATCAGTGGTTCAATTTTTACGATTTTTGGAATTGATTATGGAACAGCAGTTCAGTGAAGAATATTTGAGGTCCATAGACTTGCACACGGTGCTGCCTCAGCAGGAACCTTTTGTGATGGTGGGCAGTCTCATAGCCTTTGATGCAGACTCGTCCGTTACGGAAACTCTTATCCGTGAGGACAATATCTTCGTGGACGACGGGCATTTTTCTGCATCGGGGATGATGGAGAATATTGCCCAGACTTGTGCTGCCAGGGTGGGGTTCTATAACAAATATGTGCTCCACAAGGATGTGCAGGTGGGTTTCATAGGGGCGGTGCGCAATTATGTGGTACATTCGCTTGCTCCGGTGGGGGAGATGGTCACTACCCGGGTGGACATACTTCAGGATGTGTTCGGGATGACTCTTGCCAATGCTCAAGTGACTTGCAGGGGCGAGGTGATTGCCGAGGCGGAAATAAAGCTGGCTGTAAGACAGGTGGAGGAATAGGCTTATGTCAAGGGAACTGGTGGTCGAAAAGGAACTGGAAATCCGCTTCAGCGAGGTGGATATGATGGGAGTAGTCTGGCACGGGAACTATCCGCTTTATCTGGAGGATGCCAGGGAGGCATTCGGGGCGGAGTTCGGGCTGTCTTATGCGCTCTATATCAAGGAGAATGTGTTTGTGCCCATAGTGAAGATGGACGTGGATTACAAGAGGCCGGTACGCTTCGGGATGAGGCCGGTCATACGTATTGAGTATGTGCCCACGGATGCCGCGAAAGTCATCTTTGACTACAAACTGTACGACAAGGAGAGCGGGGATGTGTTTCTTACCGCCAGGACGGTGCAGGTGTTTATGGACAGGGACTATAAACTGATGTGGTTCAGTCCGGACTTTTACACTCAATGGAAACGGCAAATGGGGTTGACTGAATAAAGATGATAGAGGTACTCGGAAGGAATATTTTTTCGCCTTTAGGGGCGGATCTGGAGCAGAATTACCGGGCTGTGAGGGCCGGGGAATCGGCTCTGCGCCTTCGTGGGGACGACAGCGGATGGAGGGGAATTCCCGACCGACCGGTGGCCTCGCTTATGGATGACGGATTTGTCCTTGAAGGATTCAGCCGTTTTGAGTCTATGGTCATTTCTTCCGTTTCAGATGCCCTTTCTTCTTCCGGAGTGGACCCCGAATCCCCAAAATGCATTTTCATCCTGAGCACCACCAAGGCCGATGTGGAAGGTCTGGAACAGGGAGGCGGCTCTCATCAGTACCTCGCTCCGGCTGCAGCGGCAAGGAAGGTCGCCCGGCACTTCGGTATGGTAACAGAACCTGTGGTGGTGAGCAATGCTTGCATCTCAGGGGTTGCGGCTCAGATTCTGGCAGCCCGGCTCATTGAAACAGGAAAATACGACACGGCTATAGTCTGCGGGGCCGACTCCATAAGTCCTTTTGTGGTGGCCGGTTTCAGCTCGTTCAAAGCCCTGTCACCGCAGCCCTGCCGCCCTTTTGACATCGAGAGAATGGGGCTCAACCTCGGAGAAGCTGCCGCAACCATCATACTCGGCCGCTCCTGCACGGCGGTAAGGGATTCCCGGTCGGAGCGGGGAATGACGGCAGATGAAAAAGACCGCTGGTATCTCCTCAGCGGAGCCCTCACCAATGATGCCTACCATCTGAGTGCTCCGTCCCCGTCCGGAGAAGGTTGCTTCCGCGCCATAGTCTCCGCCCTCTCAGGCTTCCCTGCAGAAAAACTGGCTGCAATCGGAGTCCACGGCACAGCCACGATGTTCAACGACCAGATGGAAAGCAGGGCCATAGAGCGTGCCGGGCTTTCCGGGGTTCCGCTTTCCGCCCTCAAAGGCTATTACGGACACACCCTCGGAGCTGCCGGAGTGCTTGAAACAGTGCTGCTTATGCGCTGCCTTGAAGACGGAGTGATACCTGCAAACCGGGGATTTGAGGAAATCGGTGTGGGAGGAAAGGTGACCATAGTCCCGGAAGAACTGCAAACTGACCGCAAGGCTTTCCTGAAAATGATTTCAGGCTTCGGAGGCTGCAACGGAGCCTTGCTCTATTCCCGGGAACCGGCTGATAATGAGTTGATTGCACGAGCGGATGCCCATAGTGCCGAAGGAGTCAATGGGTCCGGGACAAACTCTTGGACTATAGGGCACAAGGTGCGCATAACCCCGGCAGGACTCGAGTTGGACGGCATCAGCCAAAGTTTTGACACTCCGGGCAAGCCTGCTCTTATCTCCCTCTACAAACAGCATATAGGCGATTATCCCAAGTTCTACAAGATGGACGGACTCTGCCGCCTTGCCTTTGTGGCATCGGAACTCCTGCTGCAAGACTTCCGGACGGCTGAAACCGGAAAAGCAGAACGGGCTGAGGCTTCCGAACTGACCTCCACGGATGTCCTGATTTTCAACAGAAATTCATCCATAGCCTCGGACAGGGAACATATAGCCACCATCAGTGACCCCGGCAATTATTATCCCAGCCCGTCAGTATTCCTCTACACCCTGCCGAACATTCTGACCGGAGAAATAGCCATACGCAACGGTTTCACTGGCGAGACCTCTCTCTTCATTGCGGAGGATGGAGGCGTATGCGACGAAATACTCGAAGCTTCGATGGCATCCACTGATGCCTCCCGCATACTTGCAGGGTGGATAGATTACCGGGACGACGATTCATTCGGTGTTGACTTGAAATTATATATAAGAAATCAAATAGCTTAGAATAATATGGAAGAACTCATCTACAAACTCAAGGAGCAGATTATCGATGCCCTTAACCTCGAGGAAATTACCCCTGAAGACATTGACGACAATGCCCCTCTTTTCGGTGACGGTCTGGGATTGGATTCCATTGATGCACTGGAACTTATCGTGATACTTGACAAGCATTACGGAATCAAGATCGCAAATCCTGCAGACGGTAAGGCCATTTTCTCCAGCGTGGCGGCCATTGCGGACTACGTGTCCAAGAACCGATCGAAATAGTACAGACTGCAAAAGATGGAAATTGCAATCACAGGTGCAGGAATAATCTGTGCCATTGGAAATGACAAACAGCAGGTGCTGGAGTCTCTGCGCAAGGGAGAGTCCGGAATAGACACTATGAAATATCTCAGCTCCAAACACTTGGAGTTGCCGGTGGGGGAGGTGAAACTCTCCAATGCCGAAATGGCGGCTATGCTCTCTCTGGATGCGGACTATCCCCACAGCAGGACCTCTCTTATGGGTGCCATTGCCGTCAGACAGGCTTTGTCTCAGGCGGGGTTCAGCCCGGATGGAATTCATTGGAAGGGACTTGAGGGCAAGAAGGTGGTGCTGATTTCCGGGACCACGGTGGGAGGTATGGATATCACCGAGCAGTATTTCGAGAGGATGAAAACCGACGATTCCCTGCTCTATCTTCCCCAGAGCAACGAATGTGGAAAAAGCACCGTGGAGATTGCGCAAATGTCCGGCGTGCAGGCGGAATGTTGTACCATTTCGACAGCCTGTTCCTCAGCCCTGAATTCCATAATGCTGGGCTGCGAAATGCTCCGGAGGGGTGAGGCGGATGTGGTAATAGCCGGAGGTTCCGAAGCAATGAGCAAGTTTCATCTCAACGGTTTCAACACCCTGATGATTCTGGACCGGGAGCGCTGCCGTCCTTTCGACGACACCCGGGCGGGACTCAATTTAGGAGAGGGTGCTGCGTTTGTGGTGCTGCGCAGGGACAGTGACATCGGAGCTGCGGAAGCTCTATCGGGCGGAAATGTCCTAGCATATATAGGCGGTTACGGCAACCGTTGCGATGCCTTCCACCAGACTGCCACTTCCGAAAACGGGGAGGGTGCCTTCCTTGCAATGACTGACGCTCTGAATATGGCCGGTCTGCAAGCCTCTGACATTCAATATGTCAATGCTCACGGCACAGGCACTCCGAACAACGACATAACTGAAAGCCGCGCCCTGAAAAGAGTATTCGGAGCAACAATGCCGGCAATATCCAGCACCAAATCCTTTACCGGGCACACTACATCCGCATCCGGATCCATTGAGACAGTCATCTGCCTTCTGGCTATGCAACACGGGTTCATACCCGGCAATCTGGGATGGAAGCACCGTATTGAGGGAGGCATCACTCCGACCCTGGGCAGCGAAGGCGTGCAGTTGAATAATGTGGTCTGCAATTCCTTCGGTTTCGGAGGCAATGACTCTTCGCTCGTGCTTTGTGCGGAGAAGCCTCATCGTGTTGCAGGACCTTCTGGTAATTTCGGGGTGAAGGAAAAGGCGAGAGCCGTGGTGGATTCAGTGGAGGAACTGCCTGCCTTGAAGGAATTTGTGTCTCCTATGGAGTCCAGGCGTATGGGAAAACTGATGAAAGCTGCCCATCTGTCTGCATTCAGAGCACTGAAGCAGGCGGGCATAGACTGTCCCGATGCCATAATAACTGCCACTTCAAGGGGTATGCTGGAAATCAGCCAGCAATTCCTGGACGACATAGTCAGCAATGATGAAGAATTGCTCAAGCCCACCCTTTTTATGCAGAGTACCCACAACACCGTGAGTTCGTCCATAGCCATACGCCGTCATTGCCACGGCTACAACATAACCTATTCCCAGGGAGAGCAGTCGCTGGAATGGGCTTTGAGGGATGCCCGCAGGCTCATCTCCACGGGCAAGGCGGGCAATGTTCTGGTGGTTTCCTTCGACGAATCCACCCCTTATTTCGAGTCCTTTGCACGCAGGTCCGGGGAGACTTTGCCGCCGGAGGTCCGGGCAGAAAGCATAGTGCTGGAAAGAATGTAACTTATTTATTATGAAAGGAATATTTTCACTCATTCCTCTGGCTGTGCTCCAGAGTATTTGTCTGGCCGGAGGTCAGGTGCTGCTCAAATTTGCACTTGGGAGGATGCTGCCTTTTTCTATGACTCTCGCCTTCTGGAAGTCGGTGTTCGTGAACTGGCAGTTTGCGGCCTGCGGGCTTTGCTATGGAGCGGGAAGTTTGCTCTGGTTCTATATTGTGAAGCATTTCCCCTTCAGTATGGCCTATCCTATGGTTTCGCTCAGCTATGTTTTCGGGATGATTGCAGCCATTGTTTTCTTCCACGAGGATGTGAATCTGATGAAATGGATAGGGGTGGTGCTGATTATGCTCGGTTGCTTTTTCATTGCGCGGGGTTAAAGATAGTTGCATCAAAATGTTTAGGATGAGAAACCTGTTGAAAATAATCGGAATATCGCTTTGCCTCTGCCTTTTCTCAGGCACGGTTCAGGCGCAGACCCCGCAGGAAGAGATTGTGGCGGCCATACAGCGTTCAGGAGCCGCAATGCAGACTATGGAATGTGATTTCGTGCAGACCAAGACAATGCAGCTGATGGCCGAACCTATGATATCCAAGGGCCGTATGTACTATTCCCAGCCGTCCAGACTCCGTTGGGAGTACACCATCCCCGTTCCGTCAGCCTTCATTCTGGACAATGCCAAGGCGTGGACCATAAGCAGCGGCAAGGTCACCGATGTGAGTGCCAACAAAATGTTCAAGGGCCTGGGACGTATGCTCATCGGCTGTCTGGAGGGCAAGGTCGTCAACGACGGCAAATCCTTCCGCATCGAAATCAGCGAGAGCCAGGACCATTGGGCTGTGAAACTCCTGCCCCAGAAAAATGACGTGAAGCAGATGTGGGACAGCATAGTCCTGCATTTTGTGCCCAGCCTCAATGCGGTGGTGAAAGTGGAAATGAATGAAAAATCAGGTGACGCCACTGTGGTGGAACTTAAAAATATGAAAGTCAATTGCAGTATTGACGACAAAGAATTCAAAGCAGAATTATGAAACTTTATGGATTCCCGGGACAGGGTTCGCAATTTCCCGGTATGGGCAAAGACCTCTATGAGAGCAACGCCCTCGCAAAAGAACTTTTCGACAAGGCCGATGCCATTCTCGGCTTCAGTCTCATGGACATAATGTTCAACGGCAGTGCAGAAGACCTGCTCCAGACCAGGGTAACCCAACCGGCAGTCTTCGTCCATTCGGTGGTGACAGCCCTCTGTCTTGGCGATGATTTCCGTCCGGATATGGTGGCAGGTCACTCTCTGGGCGAATTCTCAGCCCTTGCCGCATCCGGTGCCCTGTCTTTCGAGGACGGGCTCAAATTGGTCTATGCCAGAGCTTTGGCAATGCAGGAGTGCTGCGAGAGGCAGCCTGGTACTATGGCGGCGGTCATAGGCTTGCCGGATGCTGAGATTGAGCGTGTCTGTGCAGAAGTGGCTGCGGAGACCGGGAAAGTGCTGGTTGCGGCCAATTACAACAGCCCCGGCAACGTGGCTATTTCAGGAGCAAAGGAGGCCATCGAGGCTGCTGTCCCCAAGATGAAGGAAGCGGGGGCAAAGCATTGTCTTCCCCTGCAGGTGGGTGGAGCCTTCCATTCCCCGCTTATGGCTCCTGCGGGAGAGAAACTTGCCAAGGCCATCTCGGCAGTACAGTTCAATGTGCCCGTATGTCCTGTGTATCAGAATGTTGATGCGCAGCCGCACACCGATCCGGAGCAGCTCAAGGCCAATCTTCTCCTCCAACTTACCTCTGCTGTGAAATGGACAGCTTCGGTGAACAATATGATGGATGCTGGAATGGACGAGTTTGTGGAATGTGGTCCGGGCACCGTGCTGACCTCTTTGGTGAACCGAATCAAGAAATCAAGAAAATAATGATACTTCTCAACAGTCTTTATAGAATAGTTTCCGAGTCTGTCACCGAATCGGGGCGCGATTACAACATAGTCCTGGATGCGGAACATTTCATCTACAAGGCACATTTTCCCGGAGAGCCCATCACCCCGGGAGTCTGCATAATGCAGATTGCCGTTGAACTGCTGTCTCTGCATTGCGGAAAGCCCCTTGCCATAGATACAGTCAAAAATATCAAGTTCCTCAAAATCATATCTCCTGTTGAGACCCCCGGGGTGTGCTTTTCTGTCAGCAAGGTGGAGGCCGAAGACTCAAAGGTGAAGGCTCAGGTGAGCGTAAGCGGCGGGGGAGAAACTTATGCCAAACTGTCCCTTATCTGCAAGGCTATATGATTGTGGACCAGAAGCATAGAATGAAAGCGAGGGGAATATGCGTGATAGTCCCCACCTACAATAATGCCGGCACCATAGTGGATGTGGTGAGCCGTTGCCTGGCTCAGTGCGACGATGTGATAGTGGTCTGTGACGGATGCACCGACAACACCGTGCAACTGCTTGAGGCAATGGACCTTCCGCCCGTAATTCTGGACCTCGGACACAACCGGGGCAAGGGCATAGCGTTGAGGGAAGGGTTCAGATATGCCCTTCAGGCCGGGTTTGCCTATGCCATCACCCTCGACGGCGACGGACAGCATTTCCCGGAAGATATACCCGTGCTGGTGGAAGCCAATATCAAGCATCCGGGAGCCCTCATAGTGGGAGCCCGCAAGAATCTGGAGAATGCGGAAAGAAGCGGTGGAAGCAAATTCGCCAACAACTTCAGCAATTTCTGGTTCGCCGTTCAGACAGGGCATTATCTGCCTGACACTCAGACCGGTTACCGCCTCTATCCGCTCAAGAAACTCCGTGCTCTATCCCTTACGACCTCCCGCTACGAGGCCGAACTGGAATTTATGGTCTTTGCCTCCTGGACGGGAGTGAAGCTGGTGAGCGTCCCTGTGAACGTGTACTATCCGCCTGCAGGTGAGAGAGTTACTCATTTCAGGCCGGGGCCGGATTTTTTGCGGATTACAATGCTGAACTCGGTTCTGTGCTTTCTGGCGGTGGTCTGGGGATATCCGGCTATGCTTTTCAGGGCTCTGATGACCTTTCTGCGGACTCTCTACGCCCTGCTCTTTTTCAGCATCAACACCCTCTGCCTTATGACCCCGATTGCATTTTTCTATATGACTTTTGCAAAAGACGGGGAGAAGAAGAAACTCAATCTGCACAGGGGACTGAACTTCATGGCGCGCTTCCTGCTCTACACCCACAAGATTCCGGGAGTGAAATTCACTGAGGAAAACCCGTCGGGAGAGGACTTCAGCAAGCCGGCTGTAATCATCTGCAACCATTCCTCCCACCTGGACCTGGTGCCTCTGCTCGCCCGCACCCCAAAACTCATAGTCCTCACCGCCGACTGGGTCTGGAAGAATCCTTTCTACAGTTACGCCATACATCAGGCCGAATTTCTCCCCGCATCTGCCGGGATGGACGCGATAATGCCCAAACTCCGCAATCTTGTGGAAAGAGGCTACAGCATAGCCCTTTACCCCGAAGGCACGAGGTCTCTGGACTGTTCCATAGGCCGTTTTCATCAGGGAGCATTTTATATAGTGGAGCAACTTGGGGTGGACCTGCTTCCGCTTTATCTCTATGGGGCAGGCAAGGCTCTTCCCAAACACGGACGCAAACTCAAGCGCTGGCCCATGCATCTGAAAGTCGGGAACAGGATGACTCCTCAGGATGTGGCGGCTCTGGGCGAGGGGACTATGGAACAGGCAAAGGCAATGCGCCGGCGCTATATCGAAGAGTATAACTTATTGGCTGACAGAATGGAACAGAATGTCTGAGAAAGTTGTCATAATAGGAGGGGGACTGGGAGGCCTGACCACCGGTCTCATACTTCAGCGCAACGGCTACGATGTGACCGTCCTGGATATGGGCGTGCAAATCGGCGGCTGCCTGCAATGTTTTACCCGCAAAGGGGCGAAGTTCGAGACCGGTATGCACTTCATAGGTTCCGCCGCCCCGGGGCAGACTATGGACCGCCTTTTCCGCTACTTTGGACTGAGCGATGAGGTGAAACTCAGCAGCTTGGACAATGAAGCCTATAATATCGTGGACCTGGACGGGGACAAATTCCGCTTTCCTGTGGGCCGGGAGGCTTTCATCGAAAGGATGGGAGGCTATTTCCCGCATCAGAAGGATGCCATTGTGAACTATGTCGCCCTTGTGGACAAAATCAGCGCAGCCTCCAACCTGAACAGTTTCGCCTCGGATAGCAGGGATATGGCCATTGATGCCGAATACCAGACTAGGGCTATGGACGAGGTGCTGTCTTCGCTTTTCACCGACCCGCTTGCTGCATCGGTACTTGCCGGAGACCTGCCCCTGTATGCCGCCCGGGCCGGGAAAACCCCATTCTCGCAGCACGCCTTCATAATGGATTTCTATAACAACAGTGCCTATCGCGTGGTAGGAGGCAGCGATTCCATAGCCCTTGCCCTTCAAAGGCAGATAGAAGATGCCGGCGGCAGGGTGCTCATACGCAAGAAGGCAGTGAAAATCCATTGCAACGATGTGAAGGCAACGGCAGTGGAAACTCAAGACGGGGAAATCTATGGTGCTGACTGGGTGGTCGGAGCCATACATCCGAAGCGTCTTTTGGAACTTCTGGACACCCGCCTCATCCGTCCGGCTTTCCGCAGCCGCATAATGTCCATACCTCAGAGCAGCGCAGTCTTCGCCCTCTATGTCAGCTTCAAGGACGGGGCTATGCCATATATGAACTCCAACTCCTTCTGTTACAATGCTCAAACTCCCTGGAACTGCGAAGACTACACGGATTCGGACTGGCCAAAGGGTTTTCTCTATATGCATATGTGCCACGAAGACGGTGCAAGATGGGCGAAGAGCGGAGTAGTGCTTTCCTATATGAATATGTCGGAGGTTCTCAAATGGAAGGGAACACCGTTGGGGCGGCGGGGACAGGACTATGAAAACTTCAAGCAGGAACGCGCGCTGAGGCTGATGGAGGCAATGGAGAAACATCATCCGGGCTTTTCCGCAGCGGTTGAAAACTGGTACACCTCCACCCCTTTGACCTATCTGGACTACACCGGAGCCGAGGACGGGGGAATGTACGGAGTGGCAAAGGACATCAGTCTCGGGGCGGCGGGAAGGGTGCCCTACCGCACCAAGGTCCCGAACCTGCTGCTCTCTGGCCAGAATGTCAATTCCCACGGCATACTCGGGGTAATAGTCGGCACCATAGTCACTTGCAGTGCCCTTCTGCCTCCGGGCCTCATTTATGAACAGATATCCAGAATATGAAAACAACAGCGCTGATAATTGGCGGTGGTCTCGGAGGACTTTTTGCAGGGGCCATACTCGCGAAGGAAGGAGTGGGAGTGACCATTCTTGAGAAAAACCATATCATAGGCGGAGGACTCCAGTCGTTCAGGCGTATGGGGCTGAGTTTCGACACCGGTATGCACGTGCTTGCAGGTATGGAAGAGGGGCAGAGCATAAGGAGACTGTGCGAGTGGTTGGGCATATATGACAAAATCCGCCTGCATCACATAGGCCCTGACATAATTGACACGCTCTTTTTCGGTGAAGACGGGAAGTTCTACGACATCGGCAAGGGCCGTGAGGGTTTCGTGGACTCACTTGCGAAATATTTTCCGGACCAGAGGCAGAATCTTGAGAATTATGTCTCGGCTATGTATGCCATAACCGACAATCTGGATCTTTTCCATCTGCGTCCGAGCCAAGGTTTTGTGCAGATTCATACCGATGAGGCCCTTATGGCGGCAGACGCATTCATAGCCAAATACATAAGTGACCCGCGTCTTCGGGGAGTGGTGGCATATATGAACCCGCTTTATTCCGGCAGGGCTGACGAGACTCCGGCATATATCCACGCAATCATATCCGTGCTCTACATCCAGGGCCCCAGCCGTTTCATAGGAGGCAGCCTGCATTTCGCGAAAATTCTGCAGGAGTTCATCGAACAGCACGGAGGGCAGGTGCTCACGGGCAGTCCGGTGGTGAAAATCAATACTATGGACCGCAGCATCACATCCGTGGAAACCCCCGACGGGCGGCAGTGGAGTGCCGACTGGTACATCAGCGACATCCACCCATGCAGCCTCATCAGCCTGCTGGATGACCCCAAGGCCTTGCCCAAGCCTTTCCGCAACCGTATGCAGGAAATCCCCAACTCCTATTCCGCTTTCACCTTGAGTATCAAGCTCAAGAAAGACAGTTTCCGCTATCTGGACCACAGTATGTATTTCATAGACAGGTATGACGAGGTGTGGAGTTTCGGAGACACATCCAAGAAGTGGCCTTTGGGCTATCTGATGATGACACCTCCAGAGGAAGGGCAGGGAGAATTTGCCGAGAAGATTATCCTGACCGCGCCTATGCTCTGGAACGAAGTGAGCCGGTGGGCGGATTCCACGGTAGGGCACCGTCCTGCAGAATACCTCCGATGGAAGGAGGAATGTGCTCAGATTCTGCTGGACAGGATGGAGATGATGTTCCCGGGATTCAGGGGCTGCGTGGAGGATTACAATACTGCTTCTCCATTGACAGTCAGGGACTTCTATGGCGTGAAGGAAGGGGCAATGTGCGGATTTTCCAAAGATTGCCACAATCTGCTGCTGTCCCAGGTGACGGTGGTGACCAAAATCCCCAACCTGCTGCTTACCGGGCAGAATGTGACTTTGCACGGGTTCTGTGGAGTGCCTCTCACTGCAATCAACACCTGCGATGTCATCTTGGGACACAATTATGTAGTTAACAAGATTAACGGGATTGAATGATGAATAGATTGGCAGTCATATCTGCGTTTTTGTGCATAATATGTCCGGCAATAAGCGCCCTTGCCTCTGACCCGCCCGAGTCGGAGCAGTTCCGTATGCCTGACAAGAAAGGACTTATCCATATCTGGGATGGCACCGCCCATCATCGCCACGCGGTGACTCTCGAAGCCTTTCCGCCGGCGGAGAATCTCTATGGAGTCTCCGTAATCGTCTGTCCAGGAGGCAGTTATTGCTGGCTGGACTATGACAACGAGGGTGTGCAGGTGGCCCGTTGGCTCCAGGAGCAGGGAGTCTGTGCTTATGTGCTGAAATACAGCGTGATGGGCAAGTTTCAGTTCGGATGTCTCGCCGGACTCTATACTTCCACCCGCAAGCACCCGGATATGATAAGTGATATGCAGAGGGCCGTGCAGGTGTTGCGCCAGATCGACAGCACCAGCCTTGTGGGGGCTATGGGCTTTTCAGCAGGAGGGCACCTGGTGATGTCTGCCGCCGAATTTTTCCGCAGCGATTTCCCGGCCCTCAAAGGCGTACATTCCGAAGAATCCAGAAGACCCGATTTCGTGGCCGCAATCTATCCTGTGGTGAGTATGTCTTCGGAATATACCCACAGGCGTTCTCGCAGGGCTCTCCTTGGGGAATACCGCAGCGGCAACCGTCGGCTCAGGGATTCCCTTTCACTCGAAAAACACGTGCCGGAGGACTGTCCGCCGGTGTTTTTGCTCAACTGCCGGGACGACAAGGTGGTGGATTACCGCAATTCCGAACTTCTGGATTCCGCTCTCACTGTCTCCGGTGTCCCTCATCAATATATCCAATACAGTAGCGGAGGGCACGGCTTCGGAGCATCCGAGAGCAAGGGTAGCGATGAAAGCCGTAGGTGGAGGACAGAATTTATGACCTGGTTCAGACAGACCGTTTCAAACTTGAGAAAATGAAACTGAGAGTGTATGATTATTTCCGGGAACATCGGGCTGTGATGTGGGCATCTTTGGGCCTGCTCACCCTGATTTCCGGCCTGCTTTTGTTCAATCTGCATTACAGCGAGGACATAACTGATTTCGTGCCCCTCGGGACAAAGGACAGGGAGGCCCTGAATGTGTATCAGAAAATCTCAGGGGCCGACCGTCTTGTGATACTTTTTTCTGGATCCGACGACCCGGACAGGATGGTGGAAGGAATAGAGCATTTTGTGGGCAAGGTGGAGGAACTGGACAGCGAGAACTGGTGCGAAAGCCTCACGGCTCAATTCGATATGTCTGCAATTCAGACGGTTACTGACTTCGTGATGGACAATATCCCATATTTCCTCACCCCTTCGGATTACGCCCGCATAGACAGTCTGCTCTCCTTGCCCGGGTATGTGGAAGAGCGGCTGATGCAGGACCGTCAGACTCTTTCCTTTCCTACGGGACCTTTCGTGGCCTCAACCATAGTCAAAGACCCCCTCGGCCTTTTCAGCCCCGTGCTTTCCCGTCTGAACACATCCAACGAAAACAATATCTTCGAAATCTATGACGGCTATGTCTTCACCCCGGATATGTCCAGGGCCATAGTCCTGCTCAATTCCCCTTTCGGCGGCAGCGAGACCAGCAACAATGCCAGACTGCTTGCCCTGTTGAAGGAGGCTGCCGGAAGTGTCGAGGCAGTTTATCCGGATTTGAGGGCAGACATAGTGGGAGGACCTGAAATTGCGGTGGGGAATGCTTCCCGCATCAAAACGGACAGCATCATTGCGGTCATTGTGGCCGGGCTTCTGATAATCCTGCTCCTTGCCACCTCTTTCGGCTCTTTCAGAAACATATTGCTGATACTCCTTTCCATAGGTTGGGGCTGGCTTTTTGCCATCGGAGGCATTGCCCTGCTGGTGGACAAGGTGTCAATCATAGTAATTGGCATATCCAGCGTCATTCTCGGAATAGCAGTGAATTACCCCCTACATCTGATAGCCCATTCGGAGCATCAGAGGGATATGCGCCAGGCCGTGAAGGAAATCTTTATGCCTCTGCTGGTGGGCAATATCACCACGGTAGGTGCCTTCCTTGCCTTGGTGCCTCTCCAGGCCACTGCTCTGAGACACCTCGGCATTTTCGCCTCCCTTCTGCTTTTAGGCACCATACTTTTCGTGCTGCTCTACCTTCCGCACTTTGTCCGGACGGGGGAGAAGGCCAGTCGCAAAAGCCGTTTCCTGGATGCCGTGGCCGGGTTTTCGCCTGAGAATCACCGCAGTCTGATCTGGGTTTCGCTTGTGCTGACTGTAGTTTTCGCATTTTTCAGCTTCCGCACGGAGTTTGATTCCAATATTTCCAACATCAATTATATGACCGACCGGCAGAGGGAGGATATGGCCTATTTCCAGAACCTTTTCGCCCGCAGCAAATCTGCCAGAGAGGTCTATGTGCTTTCTTCCGGTGCGGATTTCGATTCGGCTCTTTCGGAACATTCCGCCAACTGCAGCATTACGGACAGCCTTTGCAGGGTAGGATTGGTGGCGGGGTGCAAGTCTGTATCACCATTCCTGGTCAGTAGTCAGGCCCAGGAGCTCAGGCTGGAAGACTGGTCCCGATTCTGCGAGCGGTACTCAGAGGTGCTTCCGGGACAGATCGAGGAGGCAGCAGGGAAGGCCGGCTTTGCTCCGGGGGCATTTGCAGGTTTTTGCAGACTGCTCTCAGCCCCGGCTCCTTCCCCACAGCCATTGGAATATTTCTCCCCTCTGACCTCATCCCTGTTTGTGCAGAATCTCACTCAGACCGACGGGCTCTGCTATGTGGTGGACGTGCTGAGTGTGGAGCCTGAAAACATTGAGACCGTGAAGGGCTGCTATTCCAACAGCTTCGACGTGGCAGGTATGAACAGCGCTCTTTCCAACAATCTTTCGGACAATTTCAACTATATAGGCTGGGCCTGCTCGCTGATAGTATTCTTCTTCCTGTGGTTCTCCTTCGGAAGGCTTGAACTCGCGATAATCGCCTTCCTCCCTATGGCTGTGAGCTGGGTGTGGATACTCGGCATAATGGGCCTTTGCGGAATCAAATTCAACATAGTCAATATCATACTGGCCACTTTCATTTTCGGACAGGGGGACGATTACACCATTTTCATGACCGAAGGCTGCCAGAGTGAATACACTTTCCGCAGACCTATACTCAAATCCTACAAGCATAGCATTTTGCAGTCCGCCCTGATTATGTTCATTGGCATAGGCTCGCTGATAGTGGCGCGGCATCCTGCAATGCACTCGCTTGCGCAGGTCACGATAGTCGGTATGTTTTCGGTGGTGCTGATGTCCTGGCTGATTCCTCCTTTCCTCTTCCGTTTCCTGACCACCTCCAAGGGCAAGGTGCGCCCATATCCCCTGACTCTTTCCCTGCTCTGGAAGGGGGCTCCGAAGACGCCTTATGACCGGGTTTGCGCACGCTATATATATAAAGGTATGGAAATCAGCCGCAGCGTCAGACGCAATCTCCGCCGCCGCGAATCCGAACTGAAAGCCATTCCTGAATCTGAGACCATTGAAATTACAGACGAAGGTTACGGCGAGTCCGCTATATATCTCGCTCTCATCCATCCGCAAAGCCGCATCCTCGCCCATATACAGGACGATGACCGCCGCACCGCAGCCAGGGTTTCCGCAGAAGGCTTTGTGGGGAATGTTGTTTTTGACTGAAAATTTTCCGTACCTTTGCAGGTTGTTTTTTGAGGATTACTTTATTCACTGACTATGAAACAACATATCTATAAATTGCTTTCGGATGCTCTTCCGACCGTGGATTTCGACCGGGACTTTCTGTTCGGGGAACTGGATTCCCTGGGCATAGCGACCATAATGATGTTGCTGGAGCGGGACTTCAAAATCCGTCTGAAGGTGGAAGATGCCACTCCGAGAAACCTGCGCAACATAGACTCGATAGTGAAGATGGTGGAAACCAAACTTGCTGAAAAATGATGACACTGGAACAGAGCATAGCTCTTCACGCATCCCGCACCCCGGACAAGATTGCCGTTGAATGTGCCGGAGACAGAATCACTTACGGGAACCTCTGGAATGCCATAGTGGAGCGTTCCGAAGAACTGAAGGCAGCGGGACTGAGGGAAAACCGTCCCTATGTCTTCCGCGCCACCCAGAACATAGCCTTCGTCGTGACCTATTGTGCCGTGCATTATCTCGGGGCTATTGCGGTTCCTCTTGAGAATCAGGCACTTGAGATGAATTTCCAGGCTGTCCGTGATGAAGTGGAATCCTGCAGCTTCGCCCCTGACATTGTGGACATACTCTACACCACAGGCACCACCGGCAAGTCTAAGGGAGTGATGCTTTCCGAGACTGCCCTGACTTCCTGCGCAGACAATTTCATCTGCGATATGCACTTCACCCCGGAGTTGCTTTTCATCATCAGCGGTCCGCTCAACCACATTGCATCACTTTTCAAGCTGCACCCGGTGCTCACTGTGGGCGGTACGGTCTGCATTTTAGACGGTCTCAAGGATATGAATGCCTTTTTCGAGGTGTTCAATCTGAATTATAACAAGTTCGCCACTTTTATGGTGCCTGCGAGCCTGCGTCTGATTATGCAGTTTTCATACGAGAAACTTTGCTCCCTTGCCGACAAAATAGACTTCATAGAGACCGGTGCCGCACCGATTACCCAGACCGATATGGAACTGCTGGCTAAGGCGTTGCCACATTCGCGTCTCTACAACACTCTCGGAGGTACGGAAATCGGCGCTGTCTGCACCTACGACTTCAATGACGGCCGCTATATGGAAGGCTGCATAGGAAGGCCTATGAAAAATTCCACCGTTGAGGTCACGGAAGACGGCAGCATCATAGTTTCCGGAAAGACGATTATGAGTGGCTATGTGGCTGATCCTGAGTCCACTGCAAAGGTGCTGCAGAACGGGAAAATCTATGGGGCGGACCTCGGATATGTGGACGCGGAAGGGCTTATTCACCTGACCGGCCGCCGCGGGGATATAATCAACGTGGGAGGATTCAAGGTAAATCCTGTGGAGGTGGAGAATGCCGCTGCCTCGCACCCCGCCGTCAAGGACTGCATCTGCATTGCGGCCCAGCATCCGGTAATAGGGACTGTGCTCAAACTGCTCGTAGTGCTTTCAGAAGGGGCAGAACTGGACAAGAGGTCCATTGCCCTGCATATCAAGGAGAGGCTGGACAGTTTCAAGGTGCCGACTTATTATGAGGCTGTGGATGCCATCAGGCGGACCTACAACGGCAAGCCTGACAGGAAATACTATCAGAAATAGAAGGAAATCGTGGCCGAATGGCCCCAATTAAATATCTTATGTTCAGTTTGTTCAGGAAAAGGGAATATTCAGTGCGTGGCCCTCAGGGCGGCATAGACATAAAAATAACTCTCCCGGAAGGCTTTGATGCTGCGACCGGCAAATGCCCTATGGCTGTGCTTATGCACGGGTTTATGGCATCCAAAAGATGGAAACCCATTCCGACCATAGCCGCTGAACTTGCTTCTCGCGGGATAGCCAGCATAAGTTTCGATTTCGATGCCCAAGGCCGCAGTGAAGGCAAGTTCATCGATATGAAACTGTCCACAGAAATTGCTGATGCACAAGCTGTTGTGGAATATGCAAGAGCCTTGCCCTATGTTTCGGAGCTCTATCTTGTGGGACATTCCCAGGGCGGAGTGGTGGCCGGTATGCTGGCGGGTAAACTGTCCCGTGAAGGTCAGGCTCCCGATGCTCTCGTACTCTTGGCTCCGGCTGCAGTGCTAAAGGATGATGCCATCAAGGGCCAGTGTATGAATGCCAAGTATGACCCACAGAATCCCCCTGAGTATGTGAGCGTTATGTTCCACAAACTGGGACGTGGGTTTATTCAGGAAGCCCAAAAGATGCCGATTTACGAGACTTCTTCAGCCTACAAGGGACCTGTCTGCATCATCCACGGCACAAACGACAAAATCGTCCCGGTTTCCTACTCTGAACGCTACTGCGAAATCTTCCCCGGTGCAGAATACAACCTCCTCGAAGGCGAGGGGCATATGATGACCGGAGCTGCCGTCGCACCGCTTGTGGGGCAGTTCCTCTCCCGATAGACTGCTATTCTATATAGTGACCTGCTTTCATATCAACATGAAGGAGCATGGTGACAGCAAAGCTATTCTCGGAAGAACATATACATAGAGGGCATTAAAGAATCCGTTCCAGTGGTGTGGAACGGTACCTATGCGGATGGAGGGAAAAGCCAGAGCTGGTGGCTAATTTGTGCGAGCCAGGAGCGGCTTGTCAAGAGTACATCATCCGCATTTCTTCTAAAAAGAAAGAGCATCTGCAGAAATGCAAATGCTCTAAAACTATCAGCTTTGGAGAGCACAATACTCTAAAAGCTCAACATTTTCCGATGCAAAGATATAGTTTTTTTCATTACTACAACATTTATTTATTTTGGTCAATACTTATTTAAAGAAAAGAGCATCTGCCCTATCTTAGCAGACGCTCTTATCGATTAGCTTTGGAGAGCACCTCCAATCATATCTCATAAAAATCCGATGCAAAAGTACGGAAATATTTCAATTATGCAATAATAGCTTATAAATAGTTCGGTAAATATAAAGAATTTATGCAGCGGCTCGAAGGCCATATGTCGTAGAATAAATGTTCTTTGAAATCAGTGTTATTTTTCATCAAGTTCGGGCTTTCTCCAAACGTTGAAAATATTCTTTCAACCGGACAAATCCACGCCAAAGGCCTTCCCATCGGCAGTGACGAGCCACTCCTGCGGAAAGTCCGCACCCACCTCGTAGGGAGGCGCAGTGAATGACTCGCTGTAGAGGTCGGCCACCACGAAGCCACGCCAATAGAGGACGGTGTTGCGGTAGATGGAGAGGGGCGAGCTTCCGGCAAACTCCATCTCCTCGCTGGGGTCGCTGTAGTCGCGCTCGGCTATCTCCACGCGCCAGAAGACGCCCTTATACTTGGAGCGCAGCTGAGCAAAGTATCTGAGTCCGAAAGTAGCCATCCCTCACCTTCTGTTTTAGGTTGTAAAGGTAGAGGGGATAGCGGCTTTTTAACGGAAAGTAACTTACAGGAAAAATCACGAATGCTTAAGTTATTGCGGTCTCGTGGGAAATTCGTACTTTTGCGATAGATTCATTCTAATCTTTTCTATTATGAAACGATTGATAAGCACAATAGCGACTGTGTTTTTTTGTATTTGTTCATTTGCTCAGTCAGAACACCTTACTTTCAAAGGTGTCCCTATTGATGGTACATTAGATGCCTATGTCGAAAATATGAAGAAGGCCGGATTTGAATATATCGGTAAGGAAGATGGGATTGCCATTCTTCAAGGAGATTTTGCCGGATTCAGAAACTGTACGATTGGTGTTATAACTTTGCAAAGCTTCGACCTTGTTAATAGAATTACAGTCCTCTTTGACACCACAGAATCGTGGTCGGATCTTTATGGGAGTTATTCTCAATTGAAGGAGATGCTCACGAGGAAATATGGAGAGCCGGAAGTCTCTGAGGAAAAGTGGATCGGTTATCCTGAGCCAAAGAACGACACAGACAAAATGTATGAACTGAGGCAGGATCGGGGCGTAATTAATACTCATATCAGGACTGATAAAGGTAATATTTTTCTTGAAATAATAAAGGCAAAATGGTCGGGCGGGAAAGTTCGTCTTTCGTACTGGGATAATATTAACTCTCTGAAGGTTGAAGAAAAGGCTATGGATGACCTTTAGTATTCTTCGTAAAACTTATGAAACGACAATAAATAACGCTAAAATATATGAAACGTCGTCTCATTTGTTTATTTATAGTTTGTTTCATTGGAGTATTGGCATTCTGTCAGGAAAATCAAATGACTGCATTGGGGCAGGATAATCCAAGTGCTTCTTACAGATTATTCCCCACTACCAATATGTGGACATTCCTGAAACTTAATACAGAGGATGGAAGAATTTGGCAAATTCAATACTCCTTCAATAATGAAAACCGCTTTGAGACTTATCTAAATCTTATTCCATTAGCCACAGGCTAAGATAAAAAGCCCGGAAGATTTACGTTGTATCCAACTCAGAATATGTGGACTTTTATCTTGCTGGATACAATAAGCGGTTCAACTTGGCAAGTTCAGTGGTCGCATAATGCAGAGAATAGAGGTATCATGCCAATCTCAAATTGACTCTGGATAACCTTGTGGAGCATCACCTGATAAAAGCACCACAGGCAGCACAGACGTTAAAGGATGAAACAATAAATTATATTTTTGAAACACTTGGTAAGGAGTTTATTTAATAGCATTAATATGAGTACTTGCAGTTGTTGTACAAAGAGTATTGGCAAAGGAGTATCATTGCGCAATGTGTGGAAGGCTTATTTGCTCAAATTGCGTTCACAAATGGAAGGCGAATATTGAACAGTTTGAATTGATTTTAGCCTGTAAGGTTGTTGTCCCATTTATTGGTAGCAGCTACCTCCCAATATGCCCTCATTGCTTAGGCACGATGCACTCTAAAAATTCAAAATTTGAGTGGGCAAAATCTAATTGTGAAGATGTTGAAATCGTATCAGCTAATTATAAAGGACATAAAAAGTACATTCCAAATAGTGAAATATTCATTAGTAGTACTTCCTATAGGAATAGAGAGGAAGCAAAACACGAGCTTCGTGCTATGGCTAAATACTATAGCCGAGATATGATAATTGATTGTAAATGTGAAAAAGAGCAATGCCAAGATGGTAACTACATCTATAACGAATGGGGATATTCAGGAACTGCAGTAAATAAAAAAAGTGATAACCTTCATTAAAATCCCAAAAGAGCCGCAGCAGTGCGGCTCTTCTCGGTTTCCGGGGATCCCGGAGTCAGTCTTTCTGTACTTCTTCGATGCGGAACCAGTCCACGTCCTTCTCTCGCAGGCCGAAGAACTTGATGAGGTAAGCGCATTGTTGAACAGGATCAGGCTGGAGCTGATAGGGCGGAATATGGAACCCGTGTAATCCAGCTTCTTTCTGAGGAATTAACCAACGAGTATGGAAAAGGCTTCAGCGTTCGTTCGCTTCGATTATGCAGACAGGTATTTCTTGCTTTCCCATCTCAAGAGATTTGGCAGACGAGTCTGCCAAATCTTACTTGGTCCAATTATGTGGAGTTGTTACGTGTTGAGATTGTCACCTAATCTTGATTCTACGGAAACGGTAGCGCAATCTGACCAAGGAGGAGGTCAAATCTTTGAAATGCCAAAATGGCATCTCAAACACCAGAGGCGGTGACCGATATCTCCCGTATGTCTTTACGGATCAAGGAGTATCCATGCTTTCCGGCCTTCTGAGAAGTGAAACGGCTATACAGGCAAACATATTGATTATGCGTGCATTTGTCGCTATACGCAGATTTCTCGTTGCCAATGCGCAGATTTCCAGAGGCTCGATCGTCTTAACCGCAAGCAGCTGGAAAATGAGCAGAAGTTCGAGAAAGTATTCGCCAAGTGGCAAACTCAATCTCCTCGCTGGGGTCGCTGTAGTCGCGCTCGGCTATCTCCACGCGCCAGAAGACGCCCTTGTACTTAGAGCGCAGCTGTGCGAAATATCTGAGTCCGAAATGTGCCATGCTACTGTCGTTTGATCCACGTTGTAAAGGTAGACGCGGGCGGCGCTTTTTAACGGAAAGTAACTTACAGGTAAAGAAATCTTCAAAACTTTTGTGGGGATAAAAATTTATCCCTATTTTTGCATAGAATTTGATACGAGATGCTATGCCGACACTGTTTGAATTATTCGGAATGCGATTTTTCTTCTATTCTCTGGAGCACTTGCCAATCCATGTGCATGTGGAGAACGGAGATGGGAGGGCGAAGATTAATGTCAAGACCTTCGAGATTGTAGAGAATCAGGGTATAAAACCGAAAGACTTGAAGAAGGCTATTCAGATAGTGAAGATATACCAAGAGGATATAATCGAAAAATGGACTGAGTATCATGGAGAAGATAAGTAAGGTATGGTTTGACTCAAGGAGAATCTATATAGAGACGGATGCTGCAAAGGTGTATTCAAGACCTTTGGAGGCATTTCCTGTACTGCTTGAAGCCACTGAGGAAGATCGTCTTGACTATAAGATAGGTCGATTCGGTGATGATATCCGCTGGCCGTCATTGGATGAGGATATCCACATCTCCAGCTTTATGGAAGATAATGCGGAGCCGGATTACACCAATGATATTGCTATGATTTTCTCCCGATTCCCTCAGTTGAATGTTTCCGAGGTTGCCAGAAGCATCGGTATTAACAAGAGCCTGCTTTCAAAATACATCTATGGAATTAAGAAGCCGAGCGAGAAACGCAAGCAGGAGATTGTCTCTTCCCTGCATAGTCTGGGCAGGGAGCTGATGGCAATCTGAAGCAGTTAATAATAAAGAGAATACGAGGTCGTGCATTCGCTGCACGACCTCGCTTCGGTTCGCCCAGCACGAACGTACTCTAACGGGCGCAAGTCCCCAAACCGCCCTAATAGTGGGAAGGTTACAGCCAAAGGCAAGGGTGTCCATCGTGAGGTGGAATCTGAAGGAAGTGGACTGATAATGTTGAATGAAATATTTCGAATATGAAACGGCCCCTACTTGATGTATAGGCGATGACTCTGGCAATAAGGACATCTGTGCGGGCTGAGAATTTTATCGTGGCAATTATAGGGTGTTTTTTCGATAATACACATATTTGATATAAGTGTTTTTTGCAACAAACACTTTGGTAATCTTCAAAAAATAACCTGCATCTTGGGAATGGGTGATGACGTATATTTGTCTGAGCAAATGGTTGTGCCACTACCACCACTATCTGAACAGCACAGAATATGCGCAAAGATTCATGACACTTTCGAGTTATTGAGATAAACTTGCTGATTATTTCGTCACTTGAATCAGCGGCTCTCCTAATGCAGTTGACAGTTCTGCAATAGAGCGGAGAGTCAAATTCGGGAATCCGGTCGTCCACCTTGAGACGACCGCTTCGCTTTTGCCCATTTTTCTGGCCAAGTCACGTTGACTCATATTTTTTTCTTTGAGAATAGAGTCTATGCGTGCGATAATGTCAGCGGACAATTGAATTTCAGTCTGTATCTCCGGCGATACAGACGAAAGCTTTGCATTGAACCAATCTTGTTTGTTTATCATATCTCAAAAACAACATCAGCGATGCCATTGAGTTCTCTCTACTCAATTCTTACATATCCTTTGGCAACATTATCATTTAGAATTTTTTCAAACCTCTGTGGGTCAAGAATATAGCCATACAGCTCGTCATATAACTCTGCTGCAAATATACTAATAGTTTAGCATATATGCTAATTGTTCTAACTAATAAAACACATTAGCAAGTATTATGAGAGGATAGGCACGGAGGTCACTGAAATTGAGCTTCCATTATCTTTCCCGGAGTCATGGGCAATTGTGAAGTTGCACTCTATATCCGCTTTGATTGACGGAGAAAAACGAACTGGAAACTACATTTGTCTGGATGCCAAATACCTTTGTGGTGCAACTTTTTATTCAGGTGCAACTTTTTTGACCAAAAATTGCACTGTGTTCAAACCCCCTTCACTAGCCTTGTCTCCATAAACTCATCCAGTGTTACCAGATTGAGTTTCGGGAATGCAGTCTTTTTTAGGATATTAAAGTGGTTGTCTTCTGTGACCAGATAGTCTGCCCCAGCAGCAAAGGCGCAATCCACAAACTTGTTGTCATCAGGGTCAGCCTTTATCAGTTCCATCCTGAAATGCGGTTCAATGAGCCTCACATTGGACTTGTTGAGGATAAGGAGTACCAGATTCTCAGCAATGGTAGGAGTAATCTGCTGCCCAAGTATCTCCTGATATTCATCTAGGATTTCATTGGAGACACAAAGGTCATATCGGTCAGTAAGGAAAGCATCCCATATTGGCCGATAAGGACTCTTCTTGGAGATAATCTGCAACAGGCAGTTTGTGTCAATCACCACTGGATTCATTTCTTCCTTCCTTATCTGTTATAAGGAGTGCGGAAATGGGAACCCCTGAGAGATTGAAGCTTCTGCTGATTCCATTCACCAGTTTCCCATAAGCTGTCCATCTCTGCATCAACCTGTTTTGCATAAAAATCTGCCAACTGTTCCCTTAACTGTTCCAATGCCTGATCGGAAGTGATATGAGAGACCATATTGAAGATATGTACCTGTGCAGGGCTGAAAGTAATTGCTTCCATAAGTGCTCCTTTTTTATTGTCAATGACAAAGATACTGCTTTTCGCAAGAAAAACAATTGGGATATGTCTGGAAATCTGCTGTGCAAAGGGGACTCTCCTCACAGGAGGTATCATAGATGGGGTCGTTCTCGATGTCATAGTAGAACTCCTCATCTGCGTCAGATTTTCACCCGAAGAAGGAGCATAGCCGTAGCTATGTGACTGATGAGGGAGGAAATATGGACCGAAAAGATTTTCAAAGATGATGCAGGTTATTGGATCACCGGAAAAAGTAGGTTGATAAAATAAGTCTTGCTACCTTTGCAGTATGGTAAACAAGACATTATTAGAGACAATATTTCCGAGTGTCATAGTAGAGAACTTTGACATCGTATCGATTCAGCAAGAACCCAAAGA
>JALFGP010000074.1 GCA_022777205.1 Rikenellaceae bacterium | reverse complement strand
GGTGACCTCAACCGTCGCCGCGGACAGGTTACAGCAATGGATTCCACTGTCGGTGCAAGAATCGTGAAGGCTTTCGTTCCGCTTGCTGAGCAGTTCGGCTATGTGACCGTTCTCCGTACAATCTCTTCTGGACGTGCTACCAGCACAATGACCTTCGACCACTATGCGGAAGTTCCTGCAAACCTGGCTAAGGAGATTATTGAGAAGTCTGGCTACAAGGCTCCTGATGAGGAATAATATTGAAAGTTTAATTGGTATATAGATAAGTATATGAGCCAAAAAATAAGAATTAAACTCAAGTCATTCGATCATATGCTGATTGACAAGTCGGCAAAGAAGATCGTTGAGACAGTTTCTTCTACAGGTGCTCGTGTGAACGGTCCTATTCCGCTTCCTACCAACAAGAAGATTTTTACTGTCAACCGCTCGACTTTCGTGAACAAGAAGGCTCGCGAGCAGTTTGAACTCAATTCTTACTGCCGTCTCCTCGACATTTACGATTCCACTCAGAAGACCGTGGATGCTCTTATGAAACTTGAGCTCCCAAGCGGTGTTGAGGTCGAGATCAAAGTTGTGGCTGAATAATTTCATATTTGAAATTAATTTCATACCTTTGTGGAGCCGTCTGAAACGGCGGCTCCGCTTTTTATAGCTCTTTGAATTTGTGTGTCTTCACCGCCAGCTGAAGCGCAGTCCTGACGCAGCAGATGGCCTGAAATACACAAAAATTGGTCCCATAGCTCAGTTGGTTAGTAGCACCTGACTCATAATCAGGGGGTCGCAGGATCATGCCCTGCTGGGACCACGAAAAAGCCTTCGCAACCGCGAAGGCTTTTTTCGTGGCCCCAGGTTTCCTAACCCCCAGTCGCAAGGCGACAGCCCCCTGAAGGGGGCACTGGGTCCCGAATTCCTCAGACCCCTTGAGTCGCTACGCTCCGAGCCTTCACAACCGCGAAGGCTTTTTTCGTGGCCCCAGTACTTGAAAGCGAAAAGAGAAATTATTTTTTGAACAGCTCAGAATGTGTACCCAATCGCGTAAGCGTGATTTGATTCACAGTTTCATCAAGCCAAATCAGCAGTAAGTCGTTCTCAACGTGGCACTCCATAAATCCGGTGTATGCCCCCTTTAACATGTGCGGCTTAAATTCTGCTGGCACATAGCCTGTTTTTTCAAGAAATGTCAGAATCTTTGTTAGACTTTCTATCTTCTTAGGTTGATTCTGATATCTTTTGAGGTCCTTTTTGAATTGACCTGTATATTTTAAGAACCACATAATCTCAAAGAGAGGCTATAAATTCCTTAAACTTAGCCAGGTCAAGTGTTTCAAGATTCTTCCCCTCCTTTGCTTCTTTCATTGCTGCAATTGTGGTCTCATTCGGTTCATTATAAACCTTTTCAATAAGAATCTTTTCAACATAGTTGTTAAGGCTGCGATTGTCTTTTTTAGCCAACTCTTTGAGCCTTTCCAGTAAATCCTCACTGAACCTGAAGGCGGTCTGTTTTTTCTTAAGAGTGATAGATGTATTCATAGTTATTATCATTGTCATAATAAACATATAATAAAAATATAACAAATATATAACATAATAATATCACTGCCAAATTTTCTTATTCGTGCACTGAGCAGCAGAAGACAACCGGACTGGAGCATAGCCGTGATTCGAATTCTCTGATATTACTATTGCAAATAGATATCATCATTTGTATTTTTGCAGTGCTTTTGACTCGAGATTTGTCAGAATAATGCCAAAGAAAGGAATAGAAAAAACAAATGCCGCAAGGTTGCTCGACCGTGCCGGAATAGCATACTCGCTCATCCCCTACGAATATGATGAGAGCGACCTGGCTGCATCCCACGTTGCCGCAAGCCTTGGAGAACCGATAGAGAGAGTATTCAAGACCCTCGTGCTTCACGGAGACAAGTCGGGCTACATAGTATGCGTAGTTCCTGGTAACACCGAAGTTGACCTCAAAGCCCTCGCCAAAGCCTCCGGCAACAAGAAGGTCGAGATGATTCCGATGAAAGACCTTCTGGCCGTAACAGGCTATATCAGAGGTGGTTGCTCCCCAATCGGAATGAAGAAAAAGTTTCCGACCTACATCCACGAAACCGCTCTGAACTTCGACAGCATCTTCATCAGCGCCGGCATCCGCGGCCTTCAGCTCCAACTCTCTCCCGCCGATCTAACCTCCTTCACCAACGCCACCACGGGCCCCTTCGCCGTATAGTCCATATCTCTTAAAAGATATAAATCTCAAATGAATGTTTGTGATATCACTTTTGTAAATTGATATCATTTTTGTATATTTGCAGTATGAAGTATTCTTAAGTGCTGCAATGTTATATGGAAAGGGTTCAAACAATATTGAGGATAGACAATGCTTTGATGAAAAAGGCAAAAGCCAGGGCCAGTGCTCAAAATCAAAGTTTCAACAGTTATGTTGTGATGCTATTAACCAAGGATTTGTCATCTCAAGACGGGTTTCCGAAAGTCAAGATACCTACAGAGATTTCAGATGATGTTAAATCGCTATGTGGGATTGCGAAATTTGAAATAACTGACCGTATGCTTGAAGAGGATGACAGATTGGCTTATATTCTTTCAAAATGACAAAAGTCTTCTACGATACAAATGCATTGCTTGATGCGATTCTTGATCGTGGCGGCAGTAAGGATATGCAATTGCTGATGGAACTGGGCAGATTAGGCGAAATCAGGAATTATACCTCTGTTCTAACTATTGCCAATATCGCATATGTTGTAAGAAAAATAGTCCCGCCAACAGAAATCAGACATATCTTGAAACGCTATGTCAAGGCCTTTGAGGTTCTCCCAATGGATGCAGGCTGTGTTGATGAAGCCATCCGTTTCCCCGGAAAAGATTTTGAAGACAACTTGCAGATTGCCTGTGCGATTGCCAATAATTGCAATTTCATCATATCCCGAAATATCAAGGACTTTCAGCATTCTCCGATTCCGGTTTATACAATAAACAATTTTGTGGACAATCTCGTTTCTGAATAAAACTTTCTTTCAGGCCCCTTCGCTGTCTAGTCCACATCTCGGACGACCCAGTTTTCAACTCTTAAACCATTGATCCTTGTCATATGTTTCGTGTTTTCACTGATAAGGATACATCCACTGGCGATTGCACTGCAGGCAATTAGCAAGTCAAAATCCTCTATCATGTTTCCTTCGGCAATCAATCTGGCTTTTTCTTTAGCAAAGATTTCCAGCCCCGGACCTATTGGAATCACTTCGAGAATGGATGTCAGTTTCTTGATTGCTCCCTGAGGTACATTGTGCCCCTTCTTGAGCGCAAGTTCCTCCCCTAACAGGAGTTCAGCTTTGGTGATTTCAGAAATACAGCAATTATCAAGACCCCGCTCCTGAATTCTTTCTGCGATTGAATACTTGCCTCTGAGCCAGTGAATACAGATATTGGTGTCCAGCAGGTACTTCATAGCTCTTTCACAGAATTTTTGGTCCTCAAATTATATAATTCCGTGCAGCCTTCGGCATCTTCAGACCATATTCCGTTGAAGTCATAGGCAGATACAGTTTTCTCCTTCGCTTTTGAGCAAAGGATATCTTTGATGTATCCCCTAAGACTCATTCCTGACTTGATGGCTTTTTGATTCAATATGTCAATAATGTCGGAAGGCAAATCAATATTGCCGAGAACATAAGCGGAGTCTTCCAATACGGGTCCATTTGTCGCAGTCCCATAGCCGGACACAAGTTTTCCCTCAGTGATTTTGTCGGCTGCACCTGATATCGGTGTTTTCAAAACAGCTGAAATCTCGGCAAGAAGATCCGAAGTGAAGTTGTGTTTCGCACTCAACCATTTGGTGACTTCGCTGGGCTGTCTGCCCATCTTTGTCGCAAACTCTTTTCTGCTTAGCCCGGAAGCCCTCAATGCATCCTCAATTTCTTCGGAAGTCCGTTTTCTACGGGCAGACTTTTCATTATCAAACCTATCCATCTTAAGCCATTTTTTCCTTTGGGCAAAGATAGGAATTTTATCTGTAAATGAATATAGTTATAAGTGAATTTTGCTCCGTTTCGACGCATTATCTTTCCAGCCGGACAACAACGCTGAGCGGAAGAACTTTGCCGCAAGAGTCGGTGAGGACGAGTTCCCCGGATTCGATGTTTTTGCAGGCGCTCTTTAGGCAGAAATTCTGGCGGACGATGGTTTCGCCGAGGACTGCGCTGAAGCCGTTGGAATAGAGGTTCAGCACCATAAAACTGTCCACCGGGGCGAGGATTGAGGATACGCATTTGAGCATATCGTTCAGACATTCGTCCAGTTTCCACTTTTCTCCGTCCGGGCCGTGTCCATAAGCGGGCGGGTCCAGGATTATGCCTTGGTACACATTGCCCCTCTTGGCTTCCCTGCGTGCAAATTTCAGGGCATCCTCCACTATCCAGCGTATATTGTCCAGGCCGCTGGCTTCCATATTCCCCTTTGCCCAGGTAACCACCTGACGTACTGAATCCAGATGAGTCACATCCGCTCCCGCCGCCTTTGCTGCAAGCGATGCCGCGCCCGTGTATGCGAAAAGGTTCAGAACTTTCGGGGTCGGTCTTCCTTCCGCCTTTGCCTTTTCCACCAATGCCCGGGTCCTTGAATATATAAATTCCCAGTTCGGAGCTTGTTCCGGGAACACTCCCACGTGCTTGAACGAAGTCAGTCCAAGACGCAGTTTGAAAGACGGGCCTCCCGCATTGTATCTGATATACCACTGGTCGTCCATCTTCTTGAGCCTGTTCCACGTGCCGCTGTCTTCCTTGCCTGCCTTGCCGAAACCTGCTCCGGGAGTGAAACGGGTGTGCATCAGCCGGTTCCATTCTCCTTCCGAAAGGGATTTGTCCCACAACGCCTTCGGTTCGGGACGGGCCATCACGACATTGCCGAATCTTTCCAATTTCTCATAATTTCCGCAGTCAATAAGCTGGTAATCTTTCCAATTCGGGTCCGGACTTTCTATAATCATAGCAAAAACTAATTCAAATTTGTTCTTTGTGGGAAAGCATTCCCGGTGAATTGCAAAGGTAATGAAAAATTTGCTACCTTTGTAGGCTGGATTGCGGAGTCTGTCCAACAATGTCCGCAAGGTACAGAAAACAAGGATAATTTTTATAAAATATTATGCAACAGAACATTTCAACTTACGATTTCGCTGGCAAGAAAGCCATTGTTCGTGTGGACTTCAATGTTCCTCTCAACGAAAAATTCGAAATCACTGACGACACAAGGATTCGTGCCGCAATTCCTACCCTCAAGAAGGTACTTGAAAAAGGCGGTGCGCTCATCATTATGTCCCATCTCGGACGTCCGAAGGGAGTGACTGAGAAATTCTCCCTCAAGCACATCCTCGGCCGTGTTGAAGAGCTTCTCGGAGTTCCTGTTAAGTTTGCAGAGGATTGCCAGAAGGCTGACGAGCAGGTTGCTGCCCTCAAAATGGGTGAAGTACTCGTACTTGAAAACCTCCGTTTCTATGCTGAAGAGGAAGGCAAACCGAGAGGACTTGCAGAGGATGCAACCGACGAGGAAAAGAAGGCTGCAAAGGCTGCATTGAAGGAAAGCCAGAAGAAGTTCGTCGCTAAGCTTGCTTCTTATGCAGACTGCTACATCAACGACGCATTCGGTACTGCACACCGTGCACACGCTTCCACAGCTCTCATCGCAGAATACTTCCCTAACGACAAGATGTTCGGTTATGTGATGGAAGGAGAGATCAAGGCTATTGACCGCGTTCTCAAGACTCCAGAGCACCCTGTGACCGCAATTATCGGCGGAGCTAAGGTGTCTTCCAAAATCGGCATTATCGAGCACCTCTTCGATGCTGTTGACAATATGATCATCGGCGGAGGTATGGTCTATACCTTCAAGAAGGCTCAGGGCGGCAAGATTGGCAAGTCACTTTGTGAGGACGACCAGATGGACCTCGCTCTCAACATCCTCAAGAAAGCTGAGGAGAAGGGCGTGAAACTCTATCTTTCCAACGAGGTTGTGATTGCTGATTCATTCTCCAACGATGCCAACACCAAGGTTTGTCTCAACACTGAGATTCCTGATGAATGGGAAGGTGTTGATGCGGCTCCGAGTACCCTTGCCACTTGGGAGGAGGTCATTATGAACTCCAAGACCATTCTTTGGAACGGTCCTGTGGGCGTTTTCGAGATTCCTGCATTTGCAAAGGGTACTATGAAGGTGGCTGAGATGCTTGCGAAGGCCACTGAGAATGGTGCGTTCACTCTTGTGGGTGGCGGTGACTCTGTGGCTGCTGTCACTCAGATGGGCTTTGCCAACAAGGTTAGCTATGTTTCCACTGGTGGTGGTGCTATGCTTGAGTACCTTGAGGGGATTGAGCTTCCTGGTATTGCTGCAATCAGAAAATAGCATTTTCTGATTGCAGCAAAAGGAGCGCTGACAGCGCTCCTGTTTTCAATCGAGTAGGAGGAAAACGAAAGTTTTCTTCCTACTTTCGTTTTCCGACCTCTCACACCACCGTACGTGCCGTTCGGCATACGGCGGTTCCTTACACTCTGTGCAATTGAACGTAGTAGTCCATAAGACAAGGGTAGC